>JAJRUC010000170.1 GCA_024278015.1 Chloroflexota bacterium | reverse complement strand
GCCCTGGGCCTGGCCCGTCCGGCCCGCATGGCCCCGCAAAAGATTGCTGCGGCCATCATTGAGTATATGGCCCGCCCCCCGTATCTGGCCGCAGCCACCATTGCCGGGCCGGGCTTCATCAATTTTCGGTTGGCAGATGACTGGCTGGCCCAACAGGTTGAGCGCGTGCTGGTTGCCGGCGATAACTTCGGCCGCCTTGCCGCAGGGCAAGGGCGACCCGTGCAGGTGGAATTTATCAGCGCCAACCCCACCGGCCCCCTGACTTTCGGCTCCGGGCGCAACGCCGTGTTGGGCGATGCCCTGGCGGCAGTGCTGGAGGCGGCGGGCTATCGGGTGCATCGGGAATATTATCTGAACGATGTGGGCAATCAGATGGAGCTTTTTGCCCGCAGCCTGCGGGCCAGGTACGCCGAAATCCTGGGCCGGCCGGAACAATACCCGTTTCCGGAAAACGGCTATCCCGGTGAATACTTGCTGGATATGGCCCGCAGGCTGGTTTCGGAGGTGGGCGACGCCTGGTTGAATTTGGAGGCCGCCGAATCGCAGCAAATATTTTATCAGGAAGGCTTAAAGCGCATGGTGGCCCGCATCAAGGCCGATGCCGCCGCCTTGAATATCCATTTTGACGCCTGGTTTTCTGAAAAAAGCCTGTACGACGACGGCACGTACCAGCGTGTGTTTGAAAAGTTGCAGGCCGACGGGCAATTGCTGGAAAAAGAGGGCGCAATCTGGTTCAAGGGCGAAACGGAAGACGATAAAGACAACGTGGTGGTGCGCTCTGACGGGCGGCCCACCTATTTTGCCGGCGATATTGCCTACGTGTACGACAAGCTCGTCATCCGGGGCTTTGAGCAGGCCATTTATATTTGGGGCGCCGACCATCACGGCCACGTGGCCCGCATTAAGGCGGCGGCGCGGGCTTTGGGGCTTGACGACAGCCGGGTGACGATAATCTTGTACCAGCTTGTCACTCTGGAACGCGACGGCAAGCCGGTTCGAATGGGCAAACGCTCCAAATTTGTGACCCTGGCCGAAGTGGTAGCCGAAATTGGAGCCGATGCCACCCGCTTTATGCTGCTGACCCGCTCGGCAGACAGCCAGATGACGCTTGATTTGGGCTTGGCGGTCAAGCAATCGACGGATAATCCGGTGTATTATGTGCAATACGGCCATGCCCGCATCGCCAGTATTTTTACAAAGGCGGCGGCGGAAGGCGTTTCGACGGCAAGCCCGAACCTGTCGTTGCTGACCCACCCGGCGGAGTTGAGCCTGATTCGGCAGATATTGCGGCTGGAAGAAGTGGTGGCTCATGCCGCCAATACCAAATCGCCCCACCATTTGACGTATTACGCCCAGGAACTGGCCGCCGCTTTCCACAGCTTTTACCATCACTGTCGGGTGGTGGGCAGCAACCCGGCCTTGAGCGCGGCCCGTTTGAGTTTGGTTAAAGCGGCCAAAATTGCCCTGGCCAATACCCTGCATCTAATGGGTATGACCGCGCCGGAACAGATGTAAATGATTTGGAATTAGGGAACCTGAATCTCTGTTGGGGGGGATGAAAATTCCCCCCCCTCAAAGAGGGCGCGAAGCGGTTTCTTCATCAGGGATTAAGGGGGGAGGCAAACCGGACGGCTTGAACGCCTGTCCGTAAAGTGCGCGGGCCTGTCATTGCGAGGCGGAAGCCGAAGCAATCCCCTGCCCGAAAAGCGGGGACACCTTCGCTAACGATCGGGGTGACATTAATTTGCGACGGGTAGACCCTAATGCCAAATCAACAATCATTTTCGTGTGGTTAAAATATGTCGATGCGCTCACCGTAGAGGCGCGCCGCAGCGTGCCCCTACGACATTTCGGGTTGCCTCCCTCAAGCAAATATCCCGGTTGGTTCTGCCCTAAGCCAGTAAATCTTCCAGAGGGGTGTAATCCATCCCAAAGGCCTGGGCCACGGCCTGATAGGTAATTTTGCCCTGACAGGTATTTACGCCCGGCGCCAGGGCCTTGTCTGCCTTAACCGACGCTTCAAAGCCCTGGTTTGCCAGCCGCATAATATAAGGCAGGGTGGCGTTGGAAAGGCCGTGGGTGCTGGTGCGCGGCACCGCGCCGGGCATATTGGCGACGCCGTAATGCAATACCCCGTCTACAAAATAAATGGGGTCAGAGTGAGTGGTGGCGTGCGTGGTTTCCACGCAGCCGCCCTGGTCAACGGCCACATCAACAATGACGCTGCCCGGTTTCATCGTCGAAACCATGTCTCTGCTGATTAATTTGGGCGCTTTGGCCCCTTTTACCAGCACCGCCCCCACCACCAGGTCGGCTTTTTGAACGGCGCGGGCCAAATTCATGGGCGATGAGGCCCAGGTGACAAAGTTGCCGTGCAAAATTTCGCTGAGCGCGCGCAGGCGGTCGATATTAATATCCATCAGGGTTACGCCGGCCCCCATCCCCAACGCAATTTGGGCCGCGTTGGTGCCGACGATACCCCCCCCGACAATAACCACGTTGGCCGGCTTTACGCCGGGGATGCCGCCCAGCAATTTTCCCCGCCCGCCTTCAGACCGTTCCAGATATTGCGCCCCCACCTGAATAGCCATGCGGCCCGCCACTTCGCTCATGGGGGTCAGCAGGGGCAGGCTGCCGTTGGGCAGTTCCACCGTTTCGTAGGCAATGCCGGTTACGCCGGAGTTGAGCATAACGTTGGTCAGGGTTTCGGCAGCGGCCAGATGGAGATAGGTGAACAGGAGCAAATCCGGGCGCAGATAGCCGTATTCCGCCGGCAGCGGTTCTTTCACTTTAACCACCATGTTGGCCTTGTTCCAGGCTTGTTCAGCCGTAACGATGGTTGCGCCTGCCTGTTGATAATCGGCATCCGCAAAGCGGCTGCCTTCGCCCGCCCCGGCTTCAACCAAAACGGCGTGGCCGGCTTTAACCAACTGATGCGCCCCCGCCGGTGTCATCGATACCCGATATTCGTTATCTTTAATCTCTTTTGGAACACCTATGATCATCTTTGATCTCCTTATCGAATTTTAAGAGTGAACAGCAGAAAGGGCGACGCGCGCCACCACGCATCGCCAAAAATTAGAGGCGTTTATTCAATATGGGTATTCTAATGTTTTTTTGCTTTTTGACTAATTTACGGCGATATTTTCGGCTATCCGCCCAAATAAGCGTGTTTCACCTGGGGGTCGTTGAGCAGTTGTTCAGACGGGCCGGAAACAACAATGTGTCCGCTTTCCAACACATAGCCGCGCCGGGCAAATTTAAGGGCCAGGCGGGCGTTTTGCTCTACCAGCAAGATGGTGGTGCCTTCTTCCTGGTTGATTTTTTTCAGGGCGTCGAACATATCCATCATCAACAGGGGGGCCAGCCCCATCGACGGTTCATCCAGCAGCATCAAATCTCGCCCGCTGACGAAGGCCCGCCCCACGGCCAGCATTTGCTGTTCGCCCCCGCTGAGGGTTTCCCCTTTTTGGCCGCGACGCTCTTTCAGGCGGGGGAAAATGGCAAAGACGCGGCCAATATCCCGCTCAATGGCCTGCCCGTTTTTGCGGGCGAAGGCCGCCAGTCGCAGGTTTTCCATAACCGTCAGGTTGCCGAAGATGCGCCGCCCTTCCGGTACATGAGAAATACCCAGTTCGCTGACAATCTTTTCCGGCGGATAAGCCAGCAGGTTTTTGCCGTCGTATGTTATCTCTGAGCCGGCATTGACCGGCAGCATATGAGAGATGGCCCGCAGGGTGGTGCTTTTGCCGGCTCCGTTTGCGCCGATGATACACACGATTTCGCCTTTGTCAATCTCAAAATCAATGCCGTGCAGGGCCACAATTTTGCCGTAAGAAACGCCGAGATTTTTGACTGAAAGTAGCATCAGGTCTCCAGATCTTTGCCCAGGTAGGCTTCAATTACTTTAGGATTGTTTTGAATTTCCGCCGGGGTTCCTTCGGCAATGACTTCACCGAATACCAGGGTTTGGACCAGATCGCATAGTTCCATCACAAATCTCATACGATGCTCAATCAGGAAAATAGCCAGGCCCAGTTCCCGATGGATAAGGCGGATAATTTCCATCATTTGCTGTAGTTCATCGGGGTTCATACCGGCGGTCGGTTCATCCAGAAAGAGGATTTTGGGGGTGGTGGCCAGGGCGCGGGCCATCTCTACCCGACGCAGCACGCCGTAGGGTAAATTGCCCACCAGTTGGTCAGAAAACTGGTCAACGCCCACCAGGTCCAGCAGGTGATGGCTTTTGCGGTTGATTTCCGCTTCTTGCCGGTGCCGTTTGGCCGTACCGAAGAACGCGCCCGCCAGTCCGTAGCTGATTTGCGAATAATTTGCCATATTGACGTGTTCCTGCACAGACATATGTCGCCACAGGCGCAAATTCTGGAAGGTTCTGCCCAGGCCCATAGCGGCAATTTCGTGGGGCTGGTAGCCGATAATGCCGGCGCCATCCAGTAGTATTTGGCCTTCGGTGGGGGCGTAGACGCCGGAAATCAAATTGAAGATGGTGCTTTTGCCCGCCCCATTCGGCCCAATCAGGCCCCTGATTTGCCCCGGTTCAATTTGCAAATTGTATTGATTGACGGCGCGTAACCCCCCAAAATAGTGGGTCATATTTGTAACTTCAAGGAGTGCCATACCTACACCTCTTTTTCCGGCGCTTGTTTAGGGGAGATAATGGTTTTGATGTCGAATTCTTTGAAGGCGACGAGGCCGGTTGGCCGGAAAATCATAACCAGAATCAGCAGCACGGGAATGATAATCCACTTGAAAATCTCCAGGGGGCGCAGGGCTTCGCTGAGCAAGTTGAAGCCGACCGCGCCCACAATTGAGCCGTAAACCGAATTCAGGCCGCCAAAGTAGACCATCGCCAGCACTTCGGCCAGTTTCTGGATGCCGAAAGTGCCCGGATTGACGTAGCGCAGAATGTGGGCAAACAACCCGCCCGCCACCCCGGCCCAAAATGCGGAAAAGGTGAAGGCCACCATTTTGGTGCGGCGGGTGTTGATGGTCATGGCGTTGGCTGCAATTTCATCGTCTCGCACGGCGTTCAGGGCTTTGCCCATCGTAGAGCGCACAAAGTTGTTGATAGTCCAGACGCACAATATCATCCAGATGAAGACGGTGGGCAAGGTTGCCCAATCGGGCTGGCTGCTTAAGCCGCGCGGGCCGCCCGCAAACTCCATATTTTCAATGAAGCTTTTGACGATGAACGTGAAGGCCAGCGAGATAATCGCCAAATAGTCGCCGCGTGTTTTGAAGGACGGGATAGCCACAATCAATGACCCCACCGCCGCGACAATACCCCCGAAAATGAGGATGAGGGGAAAAGTAAACACGCCCAGTTTGGCAGACAGCAGCGCCGGGCCAAAAAGATTATCGTTGGCAAACAGCCCCACGCTCACCACCGAAGCGCCATACGCGCCCAAAGCCATAAAGCCGGGGTGCGAGCAGGAAAATTCGCCCATGTAGCCGTTTATTATATTCAAACTCAAGGTCAGCATAATTGCTACCATCGTTAATTTAAGGGTCAGGCTTCGATAATCATTAATGCTGGCCCAAATATGCAGCGTGGCGTACAACAGCCCCAAGTGAACAGTGGCCGAAACCCACAGCGGATACGTGAGCAATCTGGCGGCCAGTTTGTTCATTGCTTTGGCGCTGAAGCGGGCAATGATGCTTACCGGCAGGAAATATACCAGCGCCATGTAAAACAAGGCTCCCGGCCAAAGGAGCGGTTTTTTCAGGACAATCACAAAACCGAACAGAACGGGGGCTTTCGACAGGCCAATCAGCCGGGCGAAGGAGTTGCCGACCGCCTGTTCGATGATGACCGCAACCAGCGCCCCGATGAGCCAGCCAAGCAAGGGAGTTTGGGCGAAGGGCGCCCAGTATTTGCCGAGTATTCGGGCTATGCTGCGGCCTTCTTCTTTTACAGGCAAGACACTATGTTTAATTGCCATAGAGCAGTCCTTTGTGAGTGATGCAACGACTGGTTACAGTCTTAACCGGGCGCTGTGGGCTTCGCCGAAGAAGCCGTGCGGCCTGAAGGTTAATATCAGCAGGATAATTGAATACGCAATTAAATCGCGCAGGGTGGACGGGAATATTGTGGCGGCGAATATTTCGATGAAGCCGAGCAGGAATCCGGCCAGAGCCGCTCCTAAAATGGAGCCTCGTCCCCCTAAAATGGCGGCCACAAAGGCCTTCCAGCCGATGAGAATGCCCATGTACGGGTCCAGAATGGGATAGGCCACCCCGAATAAAATGCCGGCGGCGGCGGCCAACGCCGAGCCGAGGCCAAAGGTAAGGGCGGCAATGGTGTTGATGGGAACGCCCATCAAGGGGATAATGGCGAAATCGTAGGCCATAGCCCGCATAGCCATACCCCATTTGGTGCGGGTGATAAACTGGTGCAAAATGAACATCAGCACCAGCGAAACGGCCACAATCATAATTTTTTTATTGGTGATATGCACTCCGCCCACATCATAAGAGACGGTTTCTATCAACGAAGGGAAACTCAGGCGGCGAGCGCCCAGGATGGCCAGGTTGCCGGTTTAAAGGATGATGCCAATCATCAGGCCGGTAATGGCCGCCGAAGCGCGGGGGGCGTTTCGGAGGGGGCGATAGCCGATGCGCTCTACCAGTATACCCACAAACGAGGTTAGAAACATGGCTATCAGAATGGTCAGCACTAAAACCAGCCAGCTTGGCAACGGGATAACGCCTGTGGCGGCGATAGCCAGCAATCCACTGGCAATAAAAAAGCCGATATAGGCCCCGACCATAAAAATATCGCCGTGGGCAAAGTTAAAAAGCATCAACACGCCGTAAACCATCGAATATCCCAGAGCGATGAGGGCGTAAAAACTTCCCCATTGTAACGCATTGACCACGTTTTGGAAGAAAAAATCCATTATATGTTACTCCGGTTGGGTTTGGCAGAAGGATATATTCGGGTTCCTTCTGTAACATAATAATGCAATGCAGAGGCCGGCCGGACGGCAATTGGAAGCCGCCCGGCCACCCTCCGGCATCAATTATTTATTTGATGGCATCTTATGGACAGATAGATTTGTAGAATTCGTATTCGCCCTGGTCACTGATTTTAACGATGACGGCGCATTTGATGGGGTCGCCGTTTTCGGTGAAGGTCATTTGGCCGGTGATACCATCGAAGTTTTTGATTTGGGCCAGCGCATCGCGCACGCATTGGCGGTCTTTGCTCATATCGCCGGTAATTTGCCCGCAAGATTCAATGGCTTGCTGGGCAATGTGCAGGCTGTCCCACGTCAGGGCGCCCACATCATCGGGCACGTAGCCGTATTTGCTGTTGTAGCGGTCAAGGAATTCTTTGGTGGCGCCGGTGGCG
>JAJRUC010000169.1 GCA_024278015.1 Chloroflexota bacterium | reverse complement strand
TCTTTTATTTGTACGGACAGAGTATCCAGCGGGCGTGGTGGCGGCCCGGACGTAACCGCGCCATCTTCGGTGAAGATGCCATTATGGCAGGGACACACAAAATGATTTGCGTGGTCTCCCCCATCCTGCCAGTTGTAGGCGCAACCCAGGTGCGTGCAATGCCCGTTGAACACCGTCACGTCGCTGTCGCTGGTGCGCACCACCCACACACTGCGGCTGGCGATGGTACGCTGCCAGCCATCCGTTTGCATTACCGTAAACTGCGCCACCGTCGGTACTCCAACCGGATAATCCTCCAATTTTCCAAGCGTGATTTCGGCAGCTTCACGTTTGCCCAATGCCGCCGAAAATATCGTCCCGACAATGGGTACACCGACGGCAGAAGCCATAAACGCGCCGATACCGCCTACCAACCATTTTGAAAACTGCCTGCGACTGAGGCGTACATTATCTTCAGCCTCAATCACAGACATACATTTTTCGTCAGCCATATTCGTCACCTCACTCCATTTTTTACTGCCCGGCCCAATCAACATTTGAGAACGGATAGTTGCCGGTCGGGCGAATAATTTTTACAAAGCGGTACGAGCTGCCGTCTTTGCCTTTGGTATCGCCGTGGCACTGGTTGCAGCCGGTAATCGCTTTATCGTATGCGGCGACAAACGCATCTTTGTCTTTGGCGTCGACGGCCTGCATCATCGGGTCAATATCGTTTTTCTCGAATTTTTTCAGCGCGTCAGCGTGGCTGGGGCGCGTAACTTCGCCAACTTCCTGGATTTCCGTCATTTCCTTGACCTGATATTTTGCCATATCCCAGTTATCGGCATCAACCGCCCACCAGGCATTGTTCATACGAGCGCCATATTCAATCATAATTGTGCCCAGCCCCGGTTGGATGTTCCACAAAGTCATACTGCGGTCAGCATTGTTCAACTTGCTGGTTGTTTGTCCGTTTGAAATGACCACGGCAACGACAACGGCGATAATTGCCAAAACAACTGATGTACCAATTGAATACATTAAACCTTTTTGCTGCATAATCCTCACTCCTTGGTGTAGAAATTATAAATTTTTTGATGTTATGGAACCTGGCTATGACGGGCAGCCGACGAATTTTGCTACGGTCTCTTTTTTCGATAACGGCACAACTGAATATGCCTCTGGCAGTAATGATACGTATCTGACCATAACCAACACATTTAGTATAATTGGTAACAAACTTGTCAACAAGGGAAGTTTGACCCATCTTTTGTGGTACAGATGACCCTGCGTAAATTGGGAGGAGGGAATCAGGGGCAAGGGGAAAATCCGGTATCCTGGGAGTGCGAAAGCGGGAATCAAAAAAACTTCCCGTAGATTCCGGATATTTCCTTGCGGAAAATCCTGGAATGACAGAAAGCCGGTATTCAGGTTAAGGCAGGTTTTTCTGTGCGACGGTCGTCACAAGGGGCTGGGCTATGCAGTGGGTAAATCAGGGTCAAGGCGCCACAGGTTTTTTGTGGAGAGCCTGGCCCGCCGCCGAAACCGCCAACCGTTTTTCGCCGGCCATCATCAGGCCCAGTTCTTCAACGGTGGTGTCATCGTTGTTGACAATGCCCATCACTTCCCCTCCAAACATAACGATGATGCGGTCTGACAGGGCGCGTACCTCGTCCAGGTCTTCAGAGATGAGCAGGGTAGCCAGTCCTTCGGCGCGCTGCAACAAGAGCTGGTTGTGGATGTACTCCGTGGCCCCAATATCGACGCCGCGCGTGGGCTGGGCGGCAATCAGCACCCGGGGCCGGCGGGCCAGCTCGCGGGCCAGGATGAGCTTCTGGATATTGCCGCCGGACAGGTTTTTGATGAGCGTGTCCTGACCGGGGGTTTTAATGCTGAAATCTTTTATCATCCGGCGGGCGTGGTCGGCAATATATTTAAAATCAAGGAAGATGCCTTTGCTGTACGGCGGCCGAATGTGGTCTTGCAAAATCAGGTTCTCGGCCACGGAAAATTCTTTCACCGCGCCGTCGTGCATACGCTCTTCCGGAATGTACGACAGCCCGGCCTCAATCATATTGGCCGGAGGCAGGTTGGTCACGTCTTGCCCTTCAATGGTCACTTTGCCCTCAGACACAGGCCACAGGCCGGCAATCACTTCGGCCAGTTGGCGCTGGCCGTTGCCGGAAACGCCGGCCACACCCACAATTTCGCCGCCGTGGATTTGGAAGCTGACGTTTTTCAGCACCCGATGCCCGCGTTTGCTGTCGAAGGCGGTCACGTTTTTCAGCGTCAACCGGGTTTCGCCGCGCTCTGCCGTGGGCCGCACCCGCTCAAACAGCACGTCGCGGCCCACCATCATCGTAGCCAGGTCTCCTTTGGTCACTTCGGCGGTTTGGCGAGTGCCAATCACCCGCCCGTCGCGCAACACCGTCACCCGGTCGGTCAGGTCTATGATTTCGTGCAATTTGTGCGAAATAAAGATGAGGGCGTGCCCGTCTTTAGCCATCTGCCGGAAAATGACGAACAGGTCGGCCACCTCCTGGGGGGTAAGGACGGCGGTCGGCTCATCCAGCACCAGCAGGGCCGCCCCCCGATACAGGGCCTTGATAATTTCCACCCGCTGCTGTTCGCCCACGGCCAGGTCAGAAATAGTGGCATCGGGGTCGAGTTGCAGGCCGTATTTGTCTATCAATTCCAGAATACGCGCCCGCACGCGGCCCAGGTCAAGGCGCGGTTCGCGCGATGATTTCAGGCCGAGGGCCACGTTTTCGGTGACGGTCAGGTTATCAACCAGCATAAAATGCTGGTGAATCATACCAATACCGTGGGCAATGGAATCGGTGGGCGATTTGATTTCGATGGGCCGGCCGTTGAGGAATACCTGACCTTCTTCCGGCTGATACAGGCCGTACAGAATTTTCATAAGCGTACTCTTGCCGGCCCCGTTTTCGCCCAGCAGGGCGTGAATTTCGCCGGCATACACCGAAAAATCGACGTGGTCGTTGGCTAACACGCCCGGAAATCGTTTGACGATGCCCCGCATTTCTATCGATTCGATGCGCGGCAACCCGGAAGGGAGTAACTTTTTGGATTTGGTCATCTTCTTCCTGCCTGCTTTCGCTTCTTAATCCCACATGGGGGTGTAGGGGCGGCTCGCGAGCCGCCCCTACTACCCGGTAAGGGCGCGCTGCGGCGCGCCCTTACGGACAAACTTATTGGTTCACTACTGAATTTCAACCATAATATCGCCGCTGATGATGCCGGCTTCCGCTGCTTTGGCCGCAGCCACGGCTTCGGCGGGCAGGCTGTCGGCGTAAATCATGGTTTGGCCGCCGTTGGCCAGGGTCAGTTGCAACACTTTGCCGCCCTTTTCGCCGGACTGGTTCATCTTTATCATATTGATGAGCGTGGCCCGCCAATCGTACAGCACGGTGGCAACCACAATATCGGGGGCCAGCGGACTCTGGTCGGATTGAATACCCATCCACGGGATGCCTTTGTCTTTGGCTACGCCGATGGCGCCCACCACCTGCTGGGCCGAGCCGGTCAGCACGTCGGCCCCGGCCTGAATGTGGGTGTTGGCCGCTTCGGCGGCCAGGGCGGTATCGCCAAACGAGCCGGTGAAGGAGACGTTGACCTGCGCCTCGGGGTTGGCCGCTTTAACGCCGGCCAAAAAGCCGTCAATGTGCAATTTGGCGTCGCCGGCGTTTACCGGGCCAACCACGCCGATAATGCCCGATTTGGTCAGGTTGGCGGCCAGCACGCCGCTCACGTAGCCGCCCTGCTCGGCGCGGGGTTCGTAGGCAAAGACGTTGGTCACGCCCTGCTCGGCGCCGGTATCGGTGGTGGTTCCCCAGGCAAAGCTGGTGTCGGGGTAGTCGGGGGCAATTTCAAAGAGGGAGGTGCCGTACTGCGCCCCGTGGGCAATAACCAGATTGTAGCCGTTTTCGGCGTAATCGCGGATGGCGGCAGCGGCGTCGGTGACGTTGAACATACCTTCAGAATAGGCAATTTCCAGCTTGTCTGCGCCCACCACATCCTGAATTTGTTTGAGCGAATCATACAGTGATTGGCTCCAGGCCATATCGGTGATGCTGCTGGGCATTATAATGGCTACGCGAACAGGGTCGAAGTCGTAATTAAGCGTAGCAGCGGCCTCATCGGCCATTGCCGCGCCCGCGCCCGCCTCGGCGGTGAAGGGGTCGATGCTGCCGGCTGCAATGGCGGCTTCGGTATCTTTGGCCGCAGCCACGGCGTTCTGGTCAAGGTTATCGGAGTAAAGCATTTGTAAGCCGCCGTTATCCAGAGTCAAGGAATAAACCACGCCGCCCATCGTGCCGCTTTGGTGTTTTTCCATCATGTCGCGCAGGGCGGGAACCCAGTCGTAAAACTGGGTGGCAGCCACAATATCGGGGGCCAGCGGGCTTTGGTCAGCTTGAGTGCCCATCCACAGCACGCCCTTTTCTTTGGCTACGCCGATGGCGCCCACTACCTGTTGGGCAGAGCCGGTCAGGATGTCGGCCCCGGCCTGAATGTGGGTGTTGGCCGCTTCGGCGGCCAGGGCGGTATCGCCAAAGGAGCCGGTGTACGACACGTTGACGGTAATATCGGCGTTGGCGTATTTTGCGCCCGCCACAAAGCCGTCGATGTAAAGTTTGGCGTCGCCGGCTTCAACCGGGCCAACTACGCCCAGCACGCCCGATTGAGTCAGATGGGCGGCCAGCACCCCGTTCACAAAACCGCCCTGCTCGGCGCGGGCTTCGTAAGCGAAGACGTTGTTCAGGCCCTGGTCGGCGCCGGTGTCGGTGGCCGTGCCCCAGGCGAAGCTGGTATCGGGGTAGTCGGGGGCAATCTCAAAAAGCGAGGTGCCGTACTGCGTGCCGTGGGCAATGACCAGGTCGTAGCCGCTGTCGGCGTAATCGCGGATGGCCGCAGCCGCATCGGTAACGTTAAACATCCCTTCGGAATAGGCAATCTCGAAGTTGGCCTCGCCGCCCGTTTCTTCTTGCAGCCGCAACAGCGAATCATAGATCGATTCGCCCCAGGCCATATCGGTGGTGGGGCTGGGCATAACAATTGCCACCCGGAAGGGGCCGCTTTCTTCTGCCGGGGCGGGCGCGGGGGCCGCTTCGGTGGGGGCTTCCTGCGGCTGAGCGGGAGCCTCGGTCGCTTGAGCGGGGGCTTCGGTGGCCGCCGGGCCGCCGCATTGGGCGGCAACCAGGGCCAACGCCAGCAATACCAGTAAAAGCCAGGTTATTTTTTTCATCATTTTTCTCCTCCTGAAAATAATCCCCTCCCCTCCCCCTGCCGGGGGAGGGAGAGCCGCCGCAGGCGACGGGTGGGGGATGGTTAAGGTTTCATATTCCGGATTTATTTTTGGCTGACAGTTAAACGATAAAAAAGCCCTCCTTTCGATTAGTTTTCTCCACGTTCAAAGGGTTTGGTCAAGGCCGCAGGCTGAAGCGCCCGGCGGAAGGGGAAGGCCAGCACAATGATGGTCAGCAGGTAGGGCAACATCACGGCTACATCAGAGGGGATGTTGAGGCCCAAAACCTGCACCCACAATTGCAGGGCGTTTATCAAACTGAAGAGCATCGCCCCGGCCAGCACCCCGAAGGGCGTCCAGCTTCCAAAATAGACCAGGGCCACGGCGATAAAGCCCTGACCGTTGGTCATATTTTCCTGAAAAATATTGAGCAACGAAATTGAAAGGGAGGCCCCGGCAATGCCGGCCAGCATCCCGCCGATGGAAATGGTGATGTACCGCACTGCGGCCACGCTCACGCCCAGAGTATCGGCGGCCTGGGGATTTTGGCCCACCGCCCGAATCTTCAGCCCCCAGGTGGTTTTGTTCAAAATCCACCACGAAACGGGTACCAGGGCAAACGCGCCGTAAACCATCAGGCTGTGTCCCAAAAAGATTTCGCCCAAAACGGGAAAATCGCTCAGGCAGTAGCCGGAGGGCAGACACAGGTGGAGTTCCGGAAAACCCTTCACCCCTTCTACCGTGCCCAGGGTGGTTTTGAAGAGCAGGCTTGAGGCCCCCAGCCCGAACATGAACAGCCCAATGCCGCTGATGCCTTGTTCGGCTTGCAAAGTAACGCTGATGAAGGCCATCGCCAGGCCCATCAAAATGCCGGTCAGGGCGGCAGCCAGCACGCCCAAAAAGAGGTTTCCTGTCTTGAAAACGACAAAAAAACCGCTATACGCGCCCATCAGCATAATGCCTTCCACCCCCAAATTCAGCACGCCGGAACGCTGGGAGAAGGTTTCGCCGATGGCCGCGTACAGGTACGGCGTTGCCAGCCGAATGCCGGAGTGGGCAATACCGACGATGATTGCCAGCACGCTTAAACCTTCATTCATGATGATGCCTCCCCTGCCGCGCCGGACAGCTCATCGGGGCCGGTTGACACCCGCCGGTTGGCCCGCCGCCGCGACCAGATTTCGCTGCCGACCACAAACAAAACCACCAGCCCCAGCACGGCGGTTACCAATACCTGCGGAATTTGCACGGCGCGCTGCATTTTATCGCCCCCAACCAGCAAGCCGCCAAATAAAATTGACGATGGAATGACGCCCAGGGGGTGCAATTTGCCGAACAAGGCGGCCACAATGCCGGAAAACCCGTATCCGGCCGAGACAGAGAGCGGCTCGAACATGCGATGGTGCAGGCCCAGAATTTCGACGGCCCCGGCCAGGCCGGCAAAGGCCCCGCTCAGGCCCATCGAAAGGACCATGTAGCGCTGAACGTTGATGCCGGCGTAACGTGAGGCTGCCGGACTGATGCCCACCGCCCGGATTCGGTAGCCGATGGTGGTGCGCCACAGCAAAATATACACCAGCACCGCCATAACAATGGCAATGAGCAAGCCGGTGTGCAGGCGGGTCGGTTCGGCGAAGAGGCCGTACAGTTCTGCGTTGAAGCCGGTTAAGCCCAGGTCTTTGGCCCGCTCGGTAAAGCCCAGGGCGCGGGCAATATCTACAAACCGGGGCAGGTCTACGCTTTTGGGCAGCCGGGCCGAATGGGGGATATTGGTTCCGGCGGCCACTTCTGCCGGGTCAATCATCGGGCCGCGCAACAGATAAAAGCCCACCTGCACCGCAATCTGGTTCATCATCACCGTGCTGAGGATTTCGTTGACGTTGAGGCGGGCCTTCAAATAGCCGGGAATGCCCCCCCAAATGCCGCCCATCAGTGCGCCGCCCGCCAAAGCGATGATGATGACCAGCCAGCCGGGTAATTTTTCGCCCAGGCTCAACCCGATGAAGGTGGTCATCAACGCCCCCACCACCAGTTGGCCTTCGGCCCCGATGTTGATGACCCCGCCCCGAAAGGCAATGGCAATGCCCAGACCCACCAGCAACAAGGGCGTGGCCTTCACCAGCGTATCGGCCAGGCCGTTTTTGTTGGCAAACGCGCCGGTAAACATGGCTTTGTAGGCTTCAACGGGATTTTTGTCAAGCAGGAAGAGAATAACGGCGCCCACAATTAATGCGCCCGCGACAGCTACCAGTGGTAACAGCGTATCAATGATACGCCCCGCTTGCAACCGTTTAAGCCAGGGGTTCTGCATGTGCTTTCTCCTGAAACCGCGCAAAATCACGCTGCCACGCGCCTGTCGGCGCGGCAATAACCGTCAACCCGTTGATTAACCTGTATCTCGCCGAATTAAGCGCAAGCGCAACAGGTCATCTCTAAAATAAGAGATGGCCTTGACAATCGGCTCATTATCCCGATTAAAGCCAATTTCTTCAAATGAAAGCAAGGCCAGCTTTCGGGGCGGCAGGTGGAGTATCTGCCTTAAGCCGGGGGTAGCCACCAACGGAACAATATCGCTTAAATAATAGGCAAACGATTGCCGGCAAAATTGCGGCAAAAATTGATACACCGGCGGAATGGCGTCTTCTTTGGTATACGGCTCGGCAATGATTTTGGTTGGGATGAAGGTTATGCTGTAAATGACGGGCTGGTCGTCCGCCCCGAACAGCTTTTCTATTGACAGCACTTCGTCGGTGGCGTTTAAATTTAACTGCGCGGCGCACTGCTCATCCGGCTGCGTTTTTTTGACGGACAGCAGATCGACGGCGGGCTTGCAACCGTGCGCCAGAATCATCTCTTCGTAGGGGATAATTTCTTCCAGCCGCGTTTTGACAAGCCGAACATTGCGATTGACAAACGTGCCGGCTCCCTGCTTGCGAATGACAATGCCTTCCATCTCCAGGCGGCTCAGGGCATCGCGGACGGTGTTGCGGCTGACGTTCAGTTCCTGGGCCAGCACCGTTTCAGACGGGATACGGTCTTTATCGAAGTCGGTATCCAGAATACGTTGCTTCAGATGGAATTTCACTTGTTCGGCCAGCGACGGACTTCTTTTGAACACGGTATCTCCCTCGACACCAAAAACAGGGGAAAAGGTAGAATGGTAGTACAACTTATCGGGAAAATTATCACACAGATTTAGCGTTTTGTCAAGGCGAATTTTTCAAGGCTCAAAATTTGCTCAAACACGGGCAAATCTGTATAATTTTATGGTAATTTTGAGAAACCCTGTACGCTGTGTGCAGTCAGCTTTGGCAAGGAGATAAATGATGGCCAAGAAGAAGGGTGCTCGCATTTTGGTAAAGATGCGCAGTACAGAAAGCCCGCATATGTACTGGACGGAAAAGAGCCGGCGAAATGACCCTCAACGGTTGGAATTGCGAAAATACGACCCGATGCTTCGCAAGCATGTGATGTACCGGGAAGCCAAATAGGCTATCGACCGGGTGAGGCAAAAAAAACAGGCCCTTTTAACGGCCTGTTTTTTTTTGCGTTTGCGCCAAACTTGACAACCGCCTCAAACCCACCTAAAATCCAGACACAAATTCAGGTTAATTTAAATTTTTTTGCATTTACTCGGCACACGGAAAATGCAACTACTCATCCCCCTTAATCCCAGATATTCCCTGTTTTTTGCATTTACTCGGCATACGGAAAATGAAACTACTCATCCCCCCTTAATCCCCCCTCAGGAGGGGGGAG
>JAJRUC010000168.1 GCA_024278015.1 Chloroflexota bacterium | reverse complement strand
CGCGCCCCGGCGGCGAACGCCGCATGACCGCTTCGGAATGGATGCTGTATAACATTCTGGAACTGAAATTCATCCAGGGCCTGCGCGTGCGCGATATTGCCCGCCGGCTGGCCCGTAGCGAAGCCGACCTGTATCGCAAGCAGAAAATCGCCATCGAAGCCGTGGCCCGCACCCTGTCTGAAATGGAAACGGCAGACCAGCCCGCGCCCACCGTTGCCCCTGAAGCCTGAACGGACTGCCACGATGGATTGGCTTTAATCTGGCATAATTCAACGGCAAATAGTATAATGATTTCAGTGAAGAAGCTGTTGTGACACAGGAGAATTTATATGTCCGGACATAGCAAGTGGAGTACCATTAAGCGCAAGAAAGGCGCAGAAGACGCCAAACGGGGCAAAATATTCACCCGGCTGGCGAAAACTATCACCGTTGCCGCCCGCGAGGGGGGGGGAGACCCCGGCGCCAATTCGTCGCTGCGAATGGCGCTTGATAAAGCGCGCGCCGCCAATATGCCCAAAGATAATATTGAACGGGCCATCAAAAAGGGCACCGGCGAGCTGGCAGGCGGCGAACTGGAAGAAATTACCTACGAAGGCTATGCCCCCCACGGCGTGGCGATGCTCATTCAGTGCCTGACCGACAACCGGAACCGGGCTTTGTCCGAGGTGCGGCGCGTTTTTAACAAACACGGCGGCAACATGGCCGAACAGGGCGCTGTCGGCTGGATGTTCGATGCCAAAGGCTATATCACCATGTCGGCAGCCGGCGTGGACCCCGACGAAGTCTTCATGGTGGCCGTCGATGCCGGCGCCGATGACGTAGAAATTTCAGACGACACCATTGAAATTTACACCGCCCCGGACGCGCTCCATGCCGTGCGCACGGCGCTGGAAGAGGCCGGCTTCAAGGTAGCTGAAGTTGAATTGTCCCGGTTTGCCAAAAACGAAATCGGGTTGGGCGTGAAAGAAACCCTGTCTATCATGAATATCGTTGAAATTTTGGAAGAATCCGACGATGTAGACAAGGTTTTCACCAATCTCAGTATTTCGGACGCAGCCCTGACTGAACTGGAAACAGCCTGAGTGCGCGTTATTGGCATAGACCCCGGCACGGCCATTACCGGCTGGGGCGTTGTAGAGGAGTCCGCTTCATCGGAATTGACGCTGGTGGCTTACGGCGTTGTCACCACTCCGGCCAAAACGCCGCTGCCCCGGCGCCTGAAAACAATTTACAGCCAACTGACCGAAATTATCGCCGCCCACCAACCCGATTCCGCCGCCATCGAAATTCTGTTCTTCAGCCGCAACACCTCCACCGCCCTTTCGGTGGGGCACGGGCGTGGCGTGGCGATGCTCGCTTTGGCCCAGGCCGATTTACCCATTGCCGAATACAAACCGCTGGAAATCAAGCAGGCCATTACCGGCTACGGCGGCGCAGACAAACAACAGGTGCAGCGTATGGTGCAATTGCTGCTTGATCTGGATGACGTTCCCAAACCCGATGACGCCGCCGACGCGCTGGCTATTGCCGTTTGCCATTTGCACGCCGCCCGCTTCCGCGCCCTGACGGGCGAGGGGTGATGCGTGAAACGTGATTGCACTCTGCCACCCTGTCACTTTGAATTTTACATTTTGAATTTTGCGTTGAGAAAATGATTGGTTCAATTCGCGGCGAAATAATTGAAAAGACAGATAATCATCTGCTGGTGGATGTGAACGGCGTGGGCTATGTGGTGAACGTGCCGCTGCCGGTTTTGGACGAGGCCGCCACCGGCAGGGCGATATTTTTACGCACCCATATGCACGTCCGCGAAACGGAACTGACCCTGTTCGGCTTTCCCGATGCGGAGCAGCTTGACCTGTTTCGCACCCTGCTGAAGGTGCAGGGCATCGGCCCCAAGGTGGCCCTGGCAATTCTGTCCACCCTGTCGCTGGAATCGCTGAAGCAGGCCGTGGCCCAAAACGAAGCCGCCATTCTGGCCCGCGTGCCGGGTATCGGCCCCAAAAAAGCGAAGCACATTGTCTTTCAATTGAAGGGCAAAATCACCGCCGACGATATTTTTGCGCCCGCCGCTATTTCTATCAGCGATACTGACGGCGAAGTGCTGGCCGCCCTCACCACGCTGGGCTACAGCGTGGTAGAAGCGCAAATGGCGTTGCAAAACCTGCCCGATTCTGCAAAAGAAGAGCCGGTCGAAGAGAAGATTCGGCAGGCTTTGAGCGGGCTTTCCAAGTTGTAAAATGGCAGGGGCGGCTCGCGAGCCGCCCCTGCCATTTTTTACACATTAAACCGAATGACCAGCACATCCCCATCTTTTACAACATAATCCCGACCCTCCAGCCGGTACGTGCCGCGGGTTTTGGCCGCCGCCTCTGAACCGGCGGCTATCAGGTCATCGTAGCTCACCACCTCCGCCCGGATGAAACCGCGTTCCAAATCGCTGTGGATGACCCCCGCGCAGGTGACGGCGCCGGCGTTGAGCGGCGCTTCCCAGGCCCGCACCTCTTTTTCGCCCGCCGTCAAAAAGACCATCCGGCTTAACAGGGTGTAACTTTTGTGGATGATGCGGTTCAGGCTCAACTCGGTGATGCCGTATTCGGCCATAAACATGGCCGCGTCGTCTTCGTCCAGTTGCACAATATCCATTTCCAGCCGCCCCCGCATGGCAGACACTGCCGAATTTTGGTGCGGATATTTGATGGCTTCCGCGCCGGGATAGCCGTCATCCCCCATATTAATGAGAATCAGCAACGGTTTTTCGGTGAGAAATTGAAAGCCGCGTATTAATTTTCGCTCGTCATCCGTCAAATCCAGATCGCGGATGGGGGTGTCGTTGTCCAGCGCTTCTTTCAGCCGCAGCAGTAACGCATGTTCTTTTTGGTCGCTTTCAAACGAAGGCAGCAGTTTGCCCCGTTTCAAATTTGCTTCCAGTTTGGGCATCCGGTTTTCGATTTTGCTCAAATCGGAGAGCAGAAATTCCGCATCCAGCACCTCAATATCGCGTTGGGGGTTAATGGTTTTCAGGGGATGGGGGATGTTTTCATCTTCAAAGGCGCGTACCACGTGAATCAGGGCGTCGTTGGTAGAAATCAGCCCCAACTGTTCGCCGGTGATGGACACCCCGCGTTCCATATCGCTGCGCAGCCCGCCGATGTCGGCGTATTCCACCTTGGCGGGGGTGATTTTTTTCGGGGCGTACATTTCTGTCAAACGGTCAAGCCGTTCATCCGGCACATCGACTATCAGCGAATGTACATCGAGCGCGCCGCTGCTGTAGGCGGTGGTGGGGGCATTGCCCCGCGTCAGGGCGTTAAAGACGGTTGTTTTGCCGCTGTTGGGCAATCCGACAAGTCCGATTTTCATTGTTATCTCCTGGGCTGGAAGCGGGTTAAACGGGAAAATAGTGTTTGATAAAATAAAACACCGAAATGGCGCCCACATATCCGGCCAAATAGCCTGCCACAACCTGCATAAAGGTGTGTCGTTTCAGGCGGATACGCGCCCAGCCCACCAGGGGAACCAGGGCGCTCGTTTCCCAGGCAAACTGGCTGCAAAGCAGGATAGCAATAGTGGCTGCCGACATAATGGTGGCGCTGTGGAAACTGATTTTCCACAGCACGGTGATAATCCCCAAAAAAACAATCTGGGCCAGCACAGCGCTAATTAAAAACGGCATCGCCAGGGGGGCATGGACAAGGTATAAAATAACGATGCTGACGGCTAACCACGAGAAAATAACCAGAATGGGCTTGAGCCTTTTTTCCCGGTCGGGCATATAAATATCGGTCAGGTAGCCTGTTTTTACCAGATAAACCACATACAGTATCGGGGGGATGGCCGTGAGCAGGATGGTCAGGCCGAACCATTTTGTGGCGTGAGTGGGGTTATCGATGATTTTGAAGGTAATTAACCCGGTGACAAAAATACCGACAAAGACCGGATTGACCAGATTGGAAATGGAACGGGCCAGTCTGTTGGCGATATGTTTATGCGAGGGCGAGGGATAATGCGGATGGAAAATTTCTCTCATTGTGAATTATGGATTTAGTTTGTTTTAATGCCGGCAACCAGGGTGCCTTTATCGTGAAGCCGGCGGCGTGAAGCCGGCGGGCCAAATGGTATCTGCGTTATATTTGATGTTTTTTAGCCTGGCCTCACTTAAATTTGCGCCCGAAAGGTTGGCGTTTCGCAAATCTGCGCCTTTCAGATTAGCCTTGTTCAGATTGGCCTTGCTTAAACTGGCGTGTTTCAAATTACACCAGTTTAATGTTGCTCCCTGTAAATTTGCATCAGAGAGGTTGGCTTTTTTGAGGTTGGCGCGTTTGAGTACTGCTTTTTCCATTCGGCTTTTTTTCAGATTTGTTTTTTCCAGATAAGCCTCGGTTAAATTAGCTCCGTTTAAACAAGCGCCATAAAGGGTGGCGCCTTCAAGGTGGGCATCTTCCAAATTGGCCCCTGAAAGGTCGGCCCCTTTCAGGGCGGCCCTTTCCAGATTGGCGCCCACCAGGTTGGCTCCCGTCAGATTGGCCCGTTCCAGATTGGCCTTTTCCAGCCAGGCGCTTTTGAAGTTGGCGTTGGTCAGCGTGGCGCCCTTCAGGTTGGCCTCTTTCAACACAGCTTGTTTAAGATTAACGCCCGTCAGGTCTGCCCTTGGGAGTTGCAGTTTGATTAGTTCGACTTTGGGTTGCAAGATGACCCCTTTTATCTTCACTGAGCAAACTCCTTTGCCTTATTGATGGTGGCAACCAGCCGGTCAGGTTCTGTGACAGTACTATTTAGCTCCCATCATCATTGTAGCATGGTTCAGGCCAGCCCGCCAACCGCTTGCTCTTTTTCAAAACGAAATGGAACGCCAGGTTTTCTTGACAAGCGGATACTTTTCAGGATAATCTCCAACAAATTCCATCTTCAATTTCAAACTGTTGTAATTGTCCAAGGATTAAAATATGACCAGCCCCCCCCGTTTGAAGGAGACCGTTGCTTCTGCGGCGGCAAAAAAAATTGTCAATGATTTTGCCGTCAACATTGCCACGGTCAACGGCTCCGGCAGCCAAACGGCCAACGGCGCAATTTTACGTGCCCTGTTCAAGATGGGTATTCCGGTGAACGGCAAAAATCTGTTTCCCTCCAACATCAAAGGCTTGCCGACCTGGTATGTGATTCGTTTGAGCAAAGACGGCTATGTGGCCCGCAAAGAGACCGCCGAAATTCTGGTGGCGATGAACCGGCGCAGCGTGGCCGACGATTATCGCCAGCTGCCTGCCGGCGGCGTCTGTTTTTACGATGACCGCCTGGCCTTTGAGCGCGCCCGGAGCGACGTGATTCACTATCCCATGCCCGTCAAATCGCTGCTGAAAGGGATGAAAATTCCCCCGGCGCTGAAAAATTACATTGTCAACATGGTTTATGTGGGCGTGCTGGCCGCCGTATTGGGCATCGAAAGCCGGGAAATAGAAAACGCGCTGCGGTATCATTTCAAAGGCAAATCCAAACCTGTCGAAATGAATATGGCGGTGGTGCGGCAAGCCTTTGAGTGGGCGATTGAAAATCTGACCAAAGCCGACCCCTACGTGGCGGCCCCCATGCAGGCTCCTGCCGGCCAAATTATGATTGACGGCAACACTGCCGCCGGGCTGGGCGCGGTCTACGGCGGGGTATCGGTAGTGGCCTGGTATCCGATAACCCCTTCTACCAGCCTGATTGATACTACAAAAGCCTGTCTGGACAAATTACGGGCCGACCCCCAAACCGGGCAGGCCACTTACACGGTGATACAGGCCGAAGATGAGCTTTCGGCGATTGGCACGGTCATCGGCGCGGGCTGGGCCGGGGCCAGAGCCATGACCGCCACCTCCGGGCCGGGCCTGGCGCTGATGGCCGAGTTTGCCGGGCTGGCCCACTTCGCCGAAATCCCCGCCGTGATTTGGGATGTGACCCGCATGGGGCCAAGCACCGGCCTGCCGACCCGCACCTCGCAGGGGGATGTGTTATTTGCCTATACCCTGGGCCACGGCGACACCAAACAAATTTGCCTGCTGCCCGGCAATATGCAAGAGTGTTTCGAGTTCGGGTGGGTTGCCTTTGACCTGG
>JAJRUC010000167.1 GCA_024278015.1 Chloroflexota bacterium | reverse complement strand
GTCAAAGTGTACCGCGCATAACAAGGAGACAGAACATGACTCGATGGGCAATGGTAATTGATTTGGATAAATGTGTGGCCTGCCAGGGGTGCAGCATCGCCTGCCGCTTTGAAAACAACACCCCGCCGGTCAAACCGGACGAAGCGTTGAAGGGGCGGGCAATCCGCTGGAACGATGTGTTCCCCTTCCCCACCAATCCGCTGGAAGCAGATACGGGCGAATACCCGGAAACCAAACAGCGGTACATTCCCCGCCCCTGTATGCACTGCGAAAACCCGCCCTGCATCAAGGTGTGTCCGGTGCAGGCCACCTTCAAAAATGAAGAAGGGATTGTGCAGCAAAACTATGCCCGTTGCATCGGGTGCCGCTTTTGCACCGTGGCCTGCCCGTATGGGGTGCGGTACTTCAACTGGCACAAGCCGGAATGGGAAGGCACGCTGAATGACCACCTGAACCCCGACCGCATTGAAGGCCCCGGCGATCTGGAAGGTCCGGCCGTCCGCCCAAAGGGAGTGGTGGAAAAATGCACCTTCTGTATCCAGCGGCTCCAAAAGGCGCAAGCCCGCGCCGAAGCCGAAGAACGCGACTTTGACCCGGTAGATTATCAACCGGCATGTGTGCAAACCTGCACCGGCAAAGCCCGCTATTTCGGCGATTTGGATGACCCGGAATCCACCGTTTCGTTATTTGAAAAAAGCCCCCGCGCTTTCCGCTTGCTGGAAGACGTGGGCCCGCATCCCAAAGTAATTTACCTGCGGGAGGGTTAAAAAAATGTTACGACTTGACCCCAAAGACAAAGAAAAATTAATTGATCCACTTTTTAGAACCGGCTCCACCTTCTGGTCTGTAATTGCCGTTCTGCTGGCGGTGATTGGCTGGGGCTTATACATGTATGTTCGCCAGCTTATCTATGGTTTGGGAGAAACGGGCATGCAGCGTCCGGCATACTGGGGCGTGTACATGGTCAACTTCATCTTCTTCATCGGCATTAGCCATGCCGGTACGTTGATTTCCGCCATTTTGCGCGTAACCGGCGCGGAATGGCGGCGGCCCATCACCCGCGTGGCAGAAGCGATTACCGCCTTCGCGCTGATTGTGGGCACACTGCAAATTATTTACGACCTGGGGCGGCCTGACCGCTTGCTGTATCTGTTTACCTTCGGGCGGATGCAATCGCCCCTGGTGTGGGATGCTATGTCGGTCACGGCGTATTTCCTCGGTTCAATTACGTATCTTTATATGCCGATGATTCCTGATATGGCAATTTTGCGCGACTACTGCCCGGAAAACACCCCTCGCTGGCGAAAGTGGCTTTATACTACGCTGTCCCTGGGCTGGCGCGGCAATAAAACCCAGTGGAAACGGCTGGAAAAAGCCATCGCTGTGCTGGCCGTACTCATCATTCCCATTGCCGTGTCGGTGCATACCATCATTAGCTGGATACTGGCAACCACCGTGCAGCCGGGTTGGCATTCCACCATCTTTGGGCCGTATTTTGTGGTGGGCGCCATCTTCTCCGGTATCGGCGCACTGTTCATCGCCATGACCATCGTCCGCAAAGTGATGGGTCTGGAAAGTTACTATCGGGCCAGGCAATACCGCAACCTCGGCCTGCTGTTCATTGCCATGAATGCCATCTGGTTCTACTTTACCGGCGCGGAATACCTGACTCTGGCCGCCGGTCAGCAATCGGCGGAATTCCCTGTGTTTGCAAGCAAGCTGTGGGGAGAATTCGCGCCCGGCTTTTGGCTGATGGTGGTGTTAATGGCCATTGCTTTCTGGGTGCAGGTTGTGCCGCAGATTTTGCCCAAAAAAGCCGAAAAATCGTTTCTGTTCAAACCCGGGCTGGCCTGGGGTTCCGGCGTGGCGGCCATAGCAGTCTTTTTGGTGATGAACTTTTCGCGCACCCAACCGCTCACCGCAACACTTTCGCAGCCGAATATTCGCATAGTCGGCTGGATCCTCGCGGCGGCGCTGTTCGGCATTGGCGGGCTGGGGTTCTCGATGTGGCTGAAAGAACGGCAAATCACCGCTATTATGATAGCGTCGGTGGCTGTGGTTATCGGCATGTGGCTGGAACGCTGGAACATTGTTGCCCCCACGCTTACCCACCCGCGTTTGATTGGCTTTTGGTTTTACCATCCTACATGGACGGAAGCGTCGCTCACGGCGGCTTCCCTGGCCCTTTTTATCCTGCTCTTTATGATATTCTTCAAACTCTTCCCCGCTATTTCCATTTGGGAAGTGGCAGAAGGGCGGGTTTTGGCCGAAGCCGAATCGCACATTGAAATCCCTCTGCCGGCGCCGTCCGGCGCGCCCAAAGTGGCGCACGAAGGGTTTAATAAATAAACAGGACTGACGCAGTGGCGGCATTTTACCCCCCTCAGTCCCTGATGAAGAAACCGCTTCGCGCCCTCAAGCGGGGGGAAGTTAGCACCTCCTCCGATGTCGGGGGGACTGAGGGGGGAAGAGTTACCAAAACCGATGGTTGAGTAGTACCATAAATTTTAGCAAACAGTGGCTATCGCATGACAAACAGTAATCTGACCAAACTATATGAAGTGCAGGCCGAACTTTATTACCTGCTGGCCGAAGCGCTGGTAGAGCCGCCCGCATGGTTGGCCGGGGCCGGAAGCGCGTGGCCGTTGTGCGCCGTGGTGACGCAACTGGCCCAACTCACCGAATCCCGCGCCGCGCGTCGGGCCGTGGAAGCCATGCGGGCCGTTCCCGCTGAAGATATGTCCATCCGGCAGCGACGCTACCGCCTGGTCGCCACCGGCGCGGGCGGCGCTCCCCTCTCGCTGTACGAATCCATGCATCGGGAAGGCAAGTTGTATGGCCCATCGACGCTGGCTGTGGCCCAGGTGTACCACATCGCCGGACTGGAACCTGACGGCGCGGAACTGCCCGACCACGCTTCGGTGGAACTGAGCTTCCTCGGCTGGCTGGCGGAGAAAGCCGCCGCCTCGCCCGCAGATGCGGCAGACTGGCAGAAACTGGCTCGCAAATTCATCGCCGTGCATGCCGGGCAATGGCTGCCGACGGTGGGGCAAACGCTGGCCTTCAGCAACGATGCAGTCTATGCGCCCCTCGGCTATCTGCTGATGGACTGGCTCAGGGAAGCCGCCCGCCCGCCGCGCCCCAAACGCGCAAACGCAGAAGCGTGCAACCTGCGTTTACCCGTCATCCCCAATGCCGAAGCGTGTACCCTGTGCGGCTTTTGCGTGCAGGTGTGCCCCACCCAGGCGCTGCTCATTAAAGAAACCGGCGCCGAAACCGGCCTAATCCTGAAGCCGCTGGAATGTATCAGTTGCGGCAAATGCGAGCGGGTGTGCGAATATGAGGCGCTGGTGATGCAAAAAACCGGCGAAACT
>JAJRUC010000166.1 GCA_024278015.1 Chloroflexota bacterium | reverse complement strand
GTGCGGATTTGCCGGGGCTTCGGCGGAAATTGACCGGCATGGTGACGGCCGGTTTGTTGCAATGCAAAGGCGCATCGGCGCCAATTGCGCCCCCGGCCACCAATATGCGGCCCCAAATACAGGGTTATGTCAAGTTGCAGGCGCAAGGATACCCTTTTATACCCGAAATTCGGGTACACTGAGGCCGGTCACATCGTCCGCAACACAAGGGGCAGGTAAACCCGGTACTGTCCGCCCGTAATTGAATAATACTGCCCGCTGTTATCATCCACGCTGACATTGCCCGCCTGGTCAACCACCTGCACAAAATACGATACGGTTTCCGCTTGCGGCAATACGCCCTGCCATGTATTGCCCCCCGATGCGCTCAGGTCAGCGCTTTGCCACACGCCCCGCCCGTCCGAATAAGTGACCAGCACCCGACAAATGCCCGTGTCGTCGGTGGCGGTGACGGAAATCGCGGGCGGGCCGGCATTACCCGTGGCGGCGACGTTGCTGATGGCGGGCAAAGTTTGGTCATTGGACGTGGATGAATAGAGCGAGACGGCCACTTGCGTGTAAACCCGTTCCATCCGGGTTGGGCCGTAATATTGACCCACCCGCAGCACCAGTTTTTGCTGATACCCCGCCAGCGTTTCCAGTTGGCGCAGGGAAGAAAGTTGGGCCGGCAGCCAGGTAACGCTGGTGACAGGTTTTTCGCTTTGCAGTTTAATATCGGAATTCCCCAGCCGGGCGACGAGCGGGTCGAAGTTGGGATGGGTGACGTATTGCCCGCCTTCAAACACCACGCCCCGCGCGTTGATGCCCGCATCCTTCACCAGTTGCGGTTGAATCGGCTGCCCGTCAAGCGATTGCAACCCGCTGCCGGGGTCTGAGTCAAGCGCGGCGTAATAGGTGCCGCTGAGAACGGAAACCGATTCCAGTTGCGGGGTATAAACCCGCGTCTCGCGGGCCGGGCAGGCGGCTGTCGCCGTTTCATAACGGTTTGTCATCGGCGTGAGAGGCCGGGCGGCTCTGGCCGAGAGTCTGGGGGTTTGCAGGGAGGCCATCGGCAGACCGTACAGCACCAGTTCACTCATCACCTTTTCATCATCAAAGCTGAACTCCGTTTCCGGCAGGCTGGTGTAGTATTGCTGCTTGGCCCGGGCCAGCGCAGAGCCAACCGCCTGCCGGGTTCCGGTTGTCAATTCTTCGCCCAGCAGAATAGCCATCTGCTCCGACAGGGGCGTGCCGTCGCCACCGATACCGTAGCCGGTGTTGCCAATCCAGTTGGCTCCGCGCAGCATAAAGACCTGGGGTAAATCCAGCGTTTTAACGGTATCGCCGGAGCCGTAATCCTGGTCCGGCACGTTCAGCCCGGTATGACACCCCAGCGAAAAATAGATGGCCTGCGACATATCAGCGGTGGCGTTCAGGATAGCGGTGCTGTCCAGGCCAAAATCGCGGGGAGCGCCCAACGCCCAGTGATTGGCATGCACGTTGAAAGAGGCCAGATCCACGTTTTGCGCCAGCCAGTCGCCGGCCAAATCGGTGCTATACCAATTATTGCCAATCCATGATTTTTGGCTGATACTGCCCCCGGCAACCAACTGGTCGGCAATGCGCTCGCTGGAATCAATCAGGAAATCGTAGCCCGCCACCAGCCCCACATCGGCGAAGGCGCTGCCGCCGTTCAGGAAGGTATCAATGAAAGCCATCATCCCGGACGGCGTTTCAACCAGCCGCCCCACGCCGAAATCGGGGATATACACATCGTGCCCCCGCCAGAACGTGGGGCTGCGGTCAGCGTAAAAGTCATCGGTCAGGAAGTAGTTGTTGCTCAAGGCCGCGCCGGTGGTGTTATTACTGTCTACCTCTCCGTACAACCCGGGTTTGACATAATCCATTTCCCGGAAACGGGTTTGACTCTGGTCCCATACCCGTCGGAAGGGAATGATGCGGTCATCGCCCACAATGACCATGTAAGACAGGTCGGGGTAGCGGCCCAGTTCGGTCAGGAGGATGGCTTTGATGGCGTTGCTGACATCATTGGCCCGGTACACGTTGTAGGCCGTGGGCGCGGTCAGCAGGTCGTCCCAGCGAGCGTATTGCTCCTGCACAAAGGCATCTTCGTCAACGGCAATCAGTTTGCCCTGCACCGAGGGATGATTCGCCAGTTGCTGCAATTTGGCGATGAGGGCGTCGGTGTCTGCCTGGCCGTAGTATCGCTGCAACTGCGTTTGATTGTAAAGTATCAGGGTATCCACCGCCACATCGGTGGGCACATCCCGCAAGGCCACTTCCAGCAAATAGGGATTATCGGCGTTGAAGGCGCCATCAATGTCGTGGACTTCCACATAATGCGTGCCGGTATACGGGCCGATGTTGTAGACCAGCGTCTTGACCGAATCTTCCAGCCGGGTGTTCCAGTGAATGGGCGTGTTCCAGTGGATGGGCGTGTTCTGTTCACAGCGGTCGTACAAATCCAGGTCATAGCTGAACACGGTGGTCAGGGTGATGACCACTTCCGTATTGGGCATGGGCACGTCAAAGGTGAAGGTGTCGGTCATCGGTTGGGGCGGAGCGATGGTGCCGGTCAACGGCTGTCCGGGTGTGATGGGCGTGGCCTGGTTGCAGGTGTTGTTCGGCTCGTGGGGGTCAATCACCGGATAGCCCTGATACGAAGCAACCGCCAACGAATACGGCGTTGTGCTGCGGGTGTTGTTCATTCCCTTAACCTGAATGTAATACGTGCCGGTGTAGCTGCCGATATTGTAGATGTTGTTTTTGCTGGAACCCAGGCCGGTGTTCCAATGGATGGGCGTATTCCAGTGAATGGGCGTATTCCAGTGGATGGGGGTGTTCCAGTGGATAGGGGTGTTCCAGTGGATGGGGGTGTTCCAGTGGATGGGCATTCCATCGGCACACGGGCCGTCGAACAAATCCATCGTCATTTCCGCATCGGACGGGCTGTTGAGCGTGACCGAAATGACGGTGTACGGCTCCGGCAAGTCCATTCGATACAAATCCACGTCATCGGCGCGACTGATGTATGAGGTGTAGCTGCCGGTGGGGGTAATGAGATACGACGCGCCGCACAGGTTATCCGGTTCATGCAGGTCGGGCGGCACTTCCAGCCACACGGTGTTTGTCTGGCGGGCGCTGCCCTGGGTATTGCTGAGCATGACGGTATTGGTTAGCCACCTGTCCAGCAAGACATCGTTGGGCACTTGCATCCGGTAGATGAAGCGGTGAAAATCCAGCGGCGTGAACAACAGCGAACGGTTGTTATCGAAGGCCGGTGTACTATAGGTCAGCCCCCGACTGCCATCACTGTTTTCCAGGCCGATGTAATCTGCCGCCGCGCCGCCGGCGTAGGAAAACCGGATTTCTCCGCTGGGGTACAAAATGACCTGGAAGGTGTACAGGCTGTTGTTGTCCTTGTCCTGGGCCTGCTCGTATTCGATGATGAAACGCCGGGGGTTATCGGCCAATTGGTAATACACCAGTGAATCGCCCGCCTTGATGTTCAGGTTGTCGCCATACGGGACAATGATGTTATTGGGAACGGCGGAATCGGGGATGGTCGAGGAGACGTCTTCGTAATTAACCGGCGGGCCAAAGCCGAGGTAGCCGTTGGTGGTGATATAAATCCGGGTATAAACTTCCGTCGCCTGAAAATAGGGGAAGGCAAAACCGAGTGGAATGGGGCCAATCCAGCCGCTGTCGGCGTTGCCCTGCCAGCCTGTTAGTTGCGTGCCGGTGGCGTTGATTTCTTCCCAGTGATAGGGCGGCTCGGCCAGGATATAGCCGGGGCCGCCGATGGTGGCTGCCGGCAAATCCCCCTGCCAGGTGATGACCCCCGCCCCGGGATTGTGGCTCGCCCCGCCAACCAGGCTACCGGTGAGGTAGGTAGTCGCGGTGGGTAACACATCGGTCATTTGCAGGCCGGTCAGGTCGCCCGCGCCCGAATTGTACAGACTGAGGGTGTAGGTCAGCGCATCGCCAGGGGACGCAGTTCGGCCAGCAAGCGGGATTTGCCGATACCCGGTTCGCCCACCAGCGCCACAATCCAGCCCTCTTGCCCCTGCGATAATTGTTTCAGGCAATCCTGCAAGATGTTCCGGGCTTCGGTACGGTCCACAAACGGCGGTTTGGGGCGATGCGTGGCGCCCATACGAGTCAGTCGATAGACCGGCACCGGGTCTTGCTTGCCCTTGAGCGACAGGTCGCCCACCGGCTCAAACTCTCCAAAGGCCTCCAGCCAGTAGAAGATGTGGCTGCTGACCAGAATCTCTCCCCAGCCGGCGCTCGACATCAGCCGGGCGGCCAGGTTGACTTCGTCGCCCATAATGGTGTATTCCTGGCAGATGGTTGACCCCACGTTGCCGGAAAAAACGTAGCCGGTTGAAAGGCCAATCCGTTGCCGAAGGCTCACATCTACGGTGGGACAGCGCTCGGCCAGCCGCCGGTTGACCTGCGCCAGCGCGGTTTGCATGGCGACGGCCGTTCGGGCCGCCTGGTCAATGTCGTCTTCGTGGGCCACCGGCGCTCCGAAGATGACCAGCAGTTTGTCGCCGCTGGAATACAGGTCGGTTTTGTTGATGGCGCCGCCGTGTCGCTGCGCAATTGTCTGCATAGCAGAAAAATAATCCTGAAGGGTCTCCGTCAGCAAGTCAGCGTGGGTGACGGCCAACGCCGTTGCCAGCTTGCTGAAGCCGAGTACGTTCACAAACAGCACGGCCACCAGCCGATGCTCCCCGTTGACGCGCCGGCTGTGGGGGTTGTATATCAGGCGGGGCAGCAAGCCGGCCGGTAAATACGGCGCAAGGACATCAAGACGGCGGGCAATTAAGGCGATTGTCTGCGGGGAGGCAGCGGGGGCCGGCCGGCTCAAGGCTGTTTGCTTGCGCATTTTTGTGGCCGACAAGGCATAAAAACGCGGTTGATTCGAGGCGGATACGGGCAGCGGCGTGGCTGTATGCCAGCCCTTCAGGTGCCGCCGGCTTGCTTCAGAGACAACAACCTGACCGCGTTGGGCCGCCTCTTCGGCCTGGGCGGTGCGATTGACCGCTTCGCCGACAACCCACAATTCCATTTGCAATCGGCTGCCGACGTGGGCGCTGAATACCCGCCCGGTGTGCAACCCAACCTTCATTTGCAATTCAAACGTCCCCACCGACGTTTCGATTTCCATAAACCGGCTCATTCGGCGCTGCATATCAAGAGCCGCTTGCGCCGCGTAACGGGTCGTTTGTTCAGCCGGGCCAACGAACATACCCAGCATCGCATCCCCGCCGAATTTAAGCAGGTGTCCGTTGCCGGCGTACAGGATATCCACCATTGCCGTGAAGTATTGGTTGACAATGCGGGTTATTTCTTCCGCTCCGGCCCGGCCCCGGGCGTTCAGGCGCTCGCTCATGGCGGTAAAACCGGAAATATCGCTGCACAAGAGGGTGGCGTCAAGCCACCGGCCCTGCACGTGGTGCGGCGAGGGCCGCGCTTCGGTCAAAATTGGCGTGGCGCAGTACGTTTCAACCGTCTCCAGCAGGGCGCGTAGTTGGGCCGCGCAGTGTTCGACGGTTTGGGGAGACCGGTTCAGGGCCAGATCGTTGTATAGCTTGTAGGGCAAATAGGGGCGTATCTGCTCCGGGAGAAAAGAATTTTGCGCTTCAGCGTCCGGCTGCAATTGGGAAGATTCTTTTTCAGCCAGTTGCGCTTGCAGGTTATCAAGCCCGGCTTCAAGGTCCTCTATCTGGAGGTCAATCCCGGGGTCGGCGCTAACTCCCAAAGTCGCTTTTTTCTCTTTGAATTTTTGCAAACGGCGCGAATGTTCGGCAATCAGTTTTTTGATGGCATCCGTATCGGGCATTATTATCCTCCCCCTAACAATAAAATCCGGCAGAGGGGTTGCCCTTCGCCAAACTCAGGGCGAGCATCAGCCTTGACCGGTTTCGTCGCATTGTCATTCCGGAATTTTCCGCAGGGAACTGTCCGAAATCCATAATAAAATCTTCGGATTCCCGTCTTCGCACCCATACAACGGGCACAGGCAGGAATGACAACTGTGTGTTTTTGGAAAAATATACTCAACCGCGTCATAAAATAACAGTAACTACTCAGGCATCAGAGATAAAGTTACCAATTAGAGCGGCTTTGCCATTTTCTACCCCCCTCAGTCCCTGATGAAGAAACCGCTTCGCGCCCTCAAGCGGGGGGAATTAGCTCCTCCCCCGACATCGGGGGACGCGAAGCGGGGAGGGGGTAAAACACCGTGATTTACCGCAACTGCGTAAGTCCTGTATCGTTACAAATGCTTGTTTACTTCGTGTGTTGTGCTATACTTTACATTATAGCATTGGTTACGAGGAGATACAATCCGGATTGGCGCAAAAAAACCGCCTGTGATGGCGGTTTACAGCAAACTCCGGCGACCAGGCGTGTAGCGATTGCGGCCCCGCGCGCCCGGCAACCCGCCTGGGGCAATCCGAATGGCTATCCTGCCGGCTCCTTGTTTTCCGTTAGAACGATGTTCGATGTAAAATGGATTATCGCAGCATACTGTAAAACCGTTTCATCCGGAGTTGGACCGGCAAGGGTGTCATAGGTGCCAATCAGGTGCAAGGGGATGACAATCTTTTGGGTTAGCTTCTGATAATTGAGCCACTGGGCAGTATTTTTGAAATAGAAGTTAATTTCAACCGGACTCATACTTTCAATACAGGCGGCAAAATGGCTTGCAATATCCGCGCCTTTTTCAGGCGTTTTATCTTTATCGCGCAAAATATCGTCCAGAAAATAGCTGATGCGGGCAATACTGAATTGGGACTGAATTTCGACGAAGCGGGCAACATTGCCGGTTCGGGCCGCCCACCAGGGGTGTCCTTGCACTGTAAGGATGCGTTGTTCCTGATTATTTGTGACGGCAAGCGCCAACTCGCGCGCCAGTTTTCGTTTCCCGATATTTGGCGGGCCACTGAGGATGATATGCTGACGCGAAAGGAGCGCGGCAATTAATTGCCGGCGTTCCGCGTTTGTCAAGGTAAAACCGGCTTTAGCCGCAATCGTATCGATTTGAACTACTGTACAAAACGGACATTTTTGCATAGGTGCTTCTTGACCCAAACTGAATGATTGAACGCAAATACCCTGACCGGCCCATTACGCTATCCCTTGACTGATTTTGTAGCTGTAAATACATTGTACACGCCTTGAAAAGGATAGCGAAATTCGTTTAAAATAACCAGCGCCAATCGGCGCAATGAAACACACGCCAATTGGCGTGGAAAGTTGCTTCAACCAGGTAATTTTACGGGGTTCCCCCGTTTAAATTGCCTGTATTTCTTCGCGTGTTTTCACGCTATCGAGGTGATTGAATCGGGTGTATAATTTCAACCAGGATTGAAACAATCTGTATTTGGCACAAGCCAAAAGGAGGCAACTATTATGGTAAAAGACTTGGTCTGCGGGATGGAAATAGACCCGGCAACCGCCGCCGCCACCCGTCAAATTGATGATGAAACGTTTTATTTTTGCTCGCAACAGTGCGCCGACACTTTCGACGCCGACCCCCACGCCTATATGCACGGCGGCAAGGGGCACGACGAAGAACCCGCTCCGGCGATGACGCACTCTGCGACCACAGGCTACGACCCCAACCTGACAGGCCCGGTAACAGCGACGTTGCCCATTGTCAATCTGGATTGCGCCACCTGCGTGTTCACCGTCGAAACGGCGTTGAACGCGCTGGACGGCGTGCAGGAAGCCAACGTCAACTTTGCCACGGCCAAGGCGCATGTGGTGTATGATGCAGACCGCCTTTCCCTGGCGGATGTCAATCAAACCATCAAAAAAGCCGGCTACACTGTCGGCGGCGCAACCGCCGAACTAACCATCAAAGGCTTGCGTTGCGCCTCGTGTGTGACCTTCATTGAAGAAGCGTTGCTGGCAACCCCCGGTGTGACCCGCGCGGTCGTGAACATCGTCATCCAAAAAGCCACCATTGATTATTTGCCCGAAATGGCGACTGTGGCCGCATTACAAAAAGCAATTGAGTCAGTGGGTTACGAAGTTTCTGAAAAGCCGGAAG
>JAJRUC010000165.1 GCA_024278015.1 Chloroflexota bacterium | reverse complement strand
CGCTCTCTGCTGGCCGAAGGTTCGCTGGCGACGGCTATCTTTCACAGCGAATGGCAGACCAGTCTGTTCGGGGCCATTGAAAACGACCACACCATGCCCCTGCGCTTTGAAGACGGCCTGTGGCGCATCAATTGGGAGCCGACCCTTGTTTTTCCGCAATTGGGCTATGGCCTGACCCTGGCCCTGCTGGATGAATCGGTGGCGCGGGGCGATATTGTTGACGCCGCCGGCCAAAAACTGGCGACCAACGAGCAGCGCATCACTATTGGCGTTGTGTCCGGGCAAATTGAAGACCGGCCCGCCGTGGTGAACCGCCTGGCCGCCATTACCGGCCTGCCCGCCCCCGCGCTTGAAGAAAAAATTCTGGCCGCCCGCCCCGATTGGTTTGTGCCCCTGGCCGAGGTTGATTTTGACACCAGCGCGCAATACTACGAAACCCTCTCCGCCCTGGCGGGCGTGGAAACCCGCGCTCACCCTTCGCGGCTGTATCCGGCGGGCGAAACCGCCGCCCACATCATCGGCGTGCTGGGCGGCATCCGGGCCGGGGAACTGGACTCCTTCAAACGGCAGGGCTATCGGGGCGATGAACTGGTGGGCCAAACCGGCATTGAAGGCTGGGGCGAGCCCTTTTTGGCCGGCAAACGGGGCGGGCGACTGGTGACGCTCTCGCCCACCGGCAAAGAGCTGGCCGAAATCGCTTCGGTCATCAGCCGGCCCGGCGGCAACGTCTATTTGAGCCTTGATGCCGATTTGCAGCAACGCGCCGAGACAATTTTGGGGGCGCAGCGGGGCGCGATGGTGGTTATGGAGCCGACCGGCTTCATCAGGGCGATGGCTTCTTTTCCGCGCTTCAATCCGCAGGACTTCGCCACCGGCATCGACGCCCAAACGTGGGCCGCTTTGCTTAACGATGACCGCCGCCCGCTGGTCAATCGGGCCGCGCAAGGGACGTATCCCCCCGCCTCCACCTTCAAAATTGTGGCCCTGTCTGCCGCTATGGAAAACCTGGGCTACACCGCCGATACCCCCTTCTTTTGTAGCGGAATCTGGTACGGGCTGGGCGATGACCAGCCCAAAAAATGCTGGCTGGAGACGGGGCACGGCAATATCAACCTGCAAGATGGCCTGACCCAAAGTTGCGATGTGGTTTTTTATGAAGTGGCTAAAGCCCTGTACGAAGCCGACCCCGCCTTTTTGCCGGATATGGCCCGCGCCTTCGGTTTGGGCCGGGCCACGGGCTTGCTGGGCCTTGATGAAGCCGCCGGCCTGGTCCCCGATGACGCCTGGAAGCAAGCGGCTTTGGGAGAGCCGTTTTACGTGGGCGACGCGGTGAATATGGGCATTGGGCAGGGCTATATGCTGGCGACGCCGCTGCAAATTGCCCACATGCTGGCCGCCGTCGCCGCCGACGGCCGGCTTTACCGGCCCCAGCTTGTGCGCCGCATCAGCTCGCGTGATACGGGCGACCAGTTCTTTGCCCCGGAAGCAGGCCCGCCACTGCCCCTTTCGGCGCAGACCCTGGCCGTGCTGCAAACGGCGTTGTGGGGCGTGGCCCAGGGACGGCGCGGCACGGCCCGGCAAGCCTTTAAGGGAGCGGCCTTCAGCGTGGCGGGCAAAACCGGCACCGCCGAAACCGTAACCGACGCCCCGCACGCCTGGTTTGCCGGCTACGCCCCCGCCGATGACCCGGCGGTGGTCATTGCCGTCATCGTGGAAAACGCGGGCGAAGGCTCGCAAAAAGCCGCCCCCCTCTTTCGCCTGATGGCTGAAGCGTACTTTAATTGGGCCGACACCGCCCCCCCGGCAGAGGCTTCATGAAACAGTACACCATCTCTCCCACGGAACAGGTTGTCTTTGCAGCGGCGGCTTTGCTGGCTTTGGGCTACCTCCTTAAATCCGAAAAGTTCTTGTTCTTTGCCATGCTGCTGCTTGGCGTGTTGCTGATGGCCTGGCTGTGGTATCGATTTGCCCTGAGCCGGGTAACCTACCGGCGGCAGTTTTCGGAAACCCGCGCTTTTGTGGGCGAAACCATCAACGTGACCCTGTCGGTCTCCAATCGGAAAATTTTGCCCCTGCCCTGGCTGCGCGTCGATGATTTCGTCTCTGAAGACCTGCCCTTCACCGATGCCTCGCCGGAAAAATCGCACATCCCCGGCCTGGCGATGATAAAACAATATTTCGCCCTGTCGTGGTTTGAGCGGACGGGCCGCGTTTATCACATCGATTGCCGGCGGCGGGGTATGTACCGCTTTGCCCAGCTTCGGCTGGAAACCGGCGACCCCTTCGGCCTGTTCAGGGTGCAACGCGATTTGCTGCAAGAAGACCGGCTGATTATCTACCCCCAAATCAAGCCGGTGCTGGGCCTGGATTTTCTGCGCAAAGAGTTGTTCGGCGTTCACCTGGCCGACCGTCGTCTGCTGGAAGACCCCGTCCATATGCGCGGCGTGCGGCCCTACATCCCCCAGGACGATTTACGCTACATCCACTGGAAGGCCACCGCTCGCGCGGGCCGCCTGCAAACAAAAATTTTTGAACCCTCCACCGCCCCCAATGTGATGGTATTCGTCAACATCGCCACCTTCGCCAAACTCTGGCAAGGGGTCGATAACGTGTTGCTGGAAAGGGTGGTCAGCGTGGCGGCCAGCATGTGCGCTTACGCCGTCGAACAAAAATTACTGGTCGGCCTTTCGGCCAACGGCACGGTTTTTCGCTCTGACCAGCCTTTGCGGGTGATGCCCAGCCGCAGCCCCAAACAGCTTGCCCTGCTGCTGGAGGCCCTGGCCGGTATCAACGGTTACGCCGGCAGCAAGTTTGAGCCGTTTTTATTGCGCGATAGCGCCCGTCTGCCGTGGGGAGCCACCATCGTGGCTATTACCGCCGTGGTCACGCCGGACCTGGAGGTCGTTTTGCTCCGCTTGCGAAAATCGGGCCGCAAAGTGGTCCTCCTTTCGCTGGCCGAAGAGCGGGTGCGGTGGCTGGACGGCGTGCGAGTGTACCACATGCCCGGTCGAACCCAGGAAGAAGCCTTCCACTTTTCGCCGGCAGATGCGCTTGCCCCATCGCCGGAGTCGCCGGTATGAGCCTGTTGTGGCCGCCCTTAAACCCCCGGCGCGGCATGATTTACGCCCTGCTGGCCCTGGCCGAAACAAGCTGGCTGGGGCCGTTGCTGCTGACCCGCATTAACCACCACCTCACCGATACCACCGCCTGGACCATGCGCCTGCTGGCAATCATCGCCCTGACCATGCTGCTCGGCTGGCTGGCCGACGCCTGGCGCTTGCCCTTTGAGGCGGTGCGCCCGTTGGCTTTGGGGTTGGTGGGGATTGGTTTTTTAACCCTCATTCGGGCCACGCTGTATCCCACGGTTCCTTTTTGGCGATTGGGCTGGCTGGTCGAGTTTGTGAGCGGGTTGTTGGCGGGGCGCGGCGGGGTGGCCCTTGCCTGGATTGTGCTGGCACTGGCCTACATTTGGTGGCGGTGTTTGGCCGTCGGTTTTACCCCCCCGGAGCCGCACATCGCCTATTTTACCCTGCGCATCGGCTTTGCGGCTTATTTGGTGATGATGATTTTTGCCGCCTTGCGGCCCGCGCTGACCCCGCCCCTGTTGTTGTTGCTGCTCTTTGTAAGCAGCGGATTGCTGGCTGCGTTGTTTGCCCACACCCGGCCCATCGCCCGCCGTCACGGCGAAGCGGCGGTGGGCGCGTGGCGGCAGCGCTGGCTGAACAACCTGGTCATTTTGGGGGTGATTGTCATCGGGGCGATGGTCCTGGCTTCGATATTTTCGGTGTCGCTGCTGCAAACCGTGTTCGGCCGGCTGGGCGTGGCCCTGGGGGTTTTGCTGAAGCCGCTGCTGGCCGGGCTGATTTGGCTGCTGATGAAACTGGAGCCGGTCTTTGAGGCGATTGTCAACTGGCTGCAAAGCGTAGCCAACGATGCCGGCCCGGTGGAAATTACCCCGGTTTCCCCCGTCGGCCCCCTTCCTGTGGATGATGTTGTGACGGAACGCGGCCCGGTTTGGTGGGCGGTTTACACCGTGTGGCTGTGGCGGGCGGCGGGCATGGCGGCAATCGCGTGGATTTTTTGGCGTTTCATCAGACGGGTGCGCCGGCGATACCGCCCCCCCGCAGTCCTGCCCACCGCTGTCACCGCGCCGGAAACATTGGGAATTGATTTCGATGCGGGCCGCCGGCTGGGCCGGGTCGGGCAGCGGCTGGCCGATTTGGCGGCCATAATTCGCCGCTTTGGGCCGGGCAAGGAATTGCTCGCCGCCGCCACCATCCGTCGCATGTACGCCGCCATGCTGGAACTGGCCGCCCGGCGCGCCCTGCGCCGGGAAATCCATCGCACCCCGTATGAGTTTTTGACGGCCCTGCAAACTCGCTGGCCCGCCCAGACGGAATCGTTTGCCGTTTTAACCGGCGCGTATGTCAATACCCATTACGGCCAACTGCCGGAAGACGAAGCCGAAATGGAACGGATACAGCAGGCGTGGGTGGAAATTTGCAACACCCTGCAAGCCGATGATAATTGACCCCCCGGATTCCCGGCTGCGTCAATCCGGCGGCGCAGGCGTAATTCACCCCAACAGCGAGGCCCCGAACATCGCCAGCAAAACAAAGCGGATGCTTTTTCCGGCGACAGTGGCGGCCAAAAACTTCCACCAGGGCATACGCAACGCTCCCGCCAAAATGCCCCCCACATCAAAGGCCGGGTTGGGGATGAAAGCCAAAAAAAAGATAAGCCACGCCCCGCGTCTGGTCATTAACGCTTCCAGCCGCTGGTGAAATTTTTTGTCTTCCAGCATGCCTCGCCCGCCCAGGCCGGCCAAATAGCCGGTCATTTCTCCCAAAGCGGCCCCGCATCCGGCCGCCATGCCCACCAGATACGGGTTCAGCACTCCCCCCACGGCAAAGACAATGGCAAAACTGGGCGCGGGTAAAATCAGGGTGGCGTTTCCCAGCAAACTGATGATAAAAACGCCGGGATAGCCGTAAGCGGCGTACCGGCCAATGGTATCTCTGGTTTGAATGATGAAAATGGTAATGGCGAGGGCGGCCAGCACAGCAAAAATGCGCCGGGTAATTTGCCGGCCGTTTGATTTTTTGGAAGTTGGAGGAGGAGATAATGAATACAATTCTATATTTGCCGCATGTTAGGTCAATATACCGAACCTGTATTGTAATCAATTAAGCCGGAGGGGCAAATAAATCGTCGATGGCCTTTACGTTTATACCATTGCCTGCTTGCCCAAAAACTGCTATACTTTCAGGCAGAACTTATTGTCTATCCGTAAAATAATTACGCCGGGTGATGGTCAGGCCAGTTGAGGTTGAAAACAACCGGATTCGCGCTTTTTGCCCCCTCCCCGGCCCTCCCCCTTTTAGGGGGAGGGCCGGGGAGGGGGGATTAAGGGGGGAGCAACTACAACTTCATCGGCTTGTTGTTTGACAATGAGTGCCACAAGTATTTTACGGATAGACACTTATTGTTTTATCTTCAGGGGAGAACGGATTTGAAACCTGAAACCTGAAACTCGAAACCTGTTTTCAGAGGAGCAGGCATGAAATGGGCCGGCAGGCTTAAAAAACTGTTAGCCGGTATCGGCGTGAAAATTGTGCTGCCGTATCTGCTTTTGACCCTGGTTGTGGCCGGCGCAGGGGCGTACATTGTAACCAATCTGGTCACCAGTTCCTTGCAGGAGCGGTTTAACAACCAACTGCTGGATGCCGGGCGCGTGGT
>JAJRUC010000164.1 GCA_024278015.1 Chloroflexota bacterium | reverse complement strand
GTTGCAACATTTTACCCCCCTCAGTCCCTGATGAAGAAACCGCTTCGCGCCCTCAAGCGGGGGGAATTAGCTCCTCCCCCGACAGCGGGGGACGCGAAGCGGGGAGGGGGTAAAACACCGTGATTTACCGCAACTGCGTCAGTCCTGACTTATTCCGAATTCAGGTCATTATAGCGGAAATCGTAGTTATGCCTGGTTTCGGTCTTGCATCATTTTCCGGGCGGCCCGCCGCCCGATTTCGACGGCGTAGTTGGTGCCTCTGTCCCAGGGATAAATCTGGCTCATACCGGCCCAGTACAGGCCGGAGAGGGGCGTTTGCAGGGGCGGAATGTTCTGGCTGTGGTTCAGGCCGGGCACGGGCTGGGCGTATTTTTCTTTAAAAACCCAACTGGCTTTCACCCATTCCGGCTTAAAGTTGGGATTAAAGCGAGCCAGCACCGGCAAAAACAAATCCAGCAGCGCTTGCTTGTCCATATCAAAATAGGGATGCTCCGGGTCCAGATAATCGCCGCAATAAACGATGTGGTCGCCGCCATAGTGGTCGGCGTTGATGAAGTTGGTGTGTTCCACCAGGGCCAGAAAGGGCAGGTCTTCGGTTTTGGGCAGGTTAATCCAGTAGTGTTTAGCGGTTAGTTGGCGCGAAAGGGACAGCACCAGCACCACGGCCCCCATCGATTTGAGCGTTTTGAGGCGGGCCAGATAATCGGCGGGCAGGGTGGGGGCCAGTTTAGCCAGCAGGCCCGGCGAGGTGGTGACCAGCGCCTTGTCGAAGGTTTCGCTGCCGGCGGCGGTTTCAACCAGCAGGCGGCCGTCGGCCTGGGGGGTGATGCGCTGTACCGGGGTTTTAAAGTGGACGGCGGCCCCCCTGTTTTGAACATAATCGCACAGGGCATCGTTAAAATTTTGGAACCCGCCCTTGAAGTAGCCCAGTTTTACGCTGCGTTTGTGCAGTCTGGCCCACATCCAGGCCATGTTCACCTCTTTGTAATGCCGCCCGAATTTACCGATGAGCAACGGTTCCCACAGCACGCGATAAGTTTCGGCGCCCATTACGCGGGTGAGCCACTGGTGCGCGGTTTGCTGCTCAAGGGACTGCCAGTTTTTGCTCAGTCGCAGAAAAACGCCCCCCAGGGCGTAGCGCATCTTCGAGAGCCAGGAAATTGGCATAAGCAGGTTGCGCCACAGCGGGGTGGCCGGATACAACTTGCCGTCGATGTAAATGGAGGTCATCGGCTGGGGGAAGAAGACGTTATCGCCCTGCCCAATTTCGTCAATCAGGCCAAGAATGTCTGCATCCGAGGTGAACCAGTGGTGATAAAAGCGCTCCAGTTCCCAGTCCCAATGGTCGGCTTTAAAGCCGGAAGCCAGACCGCCGGGGCGGCTGCCGGCCTCAAAAATTTGTACCGGGTGATTCCGGCGGGTTAAATCCAGGGCAGCGCTCAGGCCGGCCAGCCCCGCGCCGATGATTGCTATTTTCATGGTCTGTCCCTTTATGATGGTGTTGCTGCGGCTGCCGTGGATTTTTCTTCGGCGGCCCGGGTAAATTCCTGCCAGCTCAAACTTTCGCGGCCCATGTACCAAAAGCCCAGCAGGGTGATGGGCAGCCACAGGGCGGCGTGCAAAACCAGGGTGTAGCCGGTGGCAATGGCCGGAATAACGCCGAAAACCTTCAGGATTTCGATGCCCGGCCCGTCGAATGTGCCGACGTAGCCCGGCGCCGAAGGCAGGGTGGTGGCCAGGTTGACCACGCCGTTCATCAGCATCAGGGCAAAAAAGCTGACGGTGAAGGGGAAGGCGTGCATCACAAACCAGTATTTGACGGTTTCCAGCAGCCAGATGACGGTTGAGGTGGCAAAAACCATGACCACGTCACGGAAGCTGCGCAGGCTGCCCAGACCGCCGGTAAAATTATCGGCCATCGACAGGAGTGGAATTTGAAAGCGGGCGGGTATTAATTTGCGGATAAGGAAGCGATAGACGCTTTGGGCCACATGGGGCTTTATCGCCCAAAAAGTTAAAAAGACCAGCGCCCCGGCAAACAGGATGCTGGCAAAGATGACGGTTTGTTTGAGCCACGCCGGTAAATTCGGCACGGTGGGCAGGGCCACCAGCACAAAAATCAGCATCACCAGGCCGTCGAAAATGCGCTCTACCAGAATGGTGGCCAGACCGGCGCTGACCGGCACGCGCTGGTTGCGTTTAAGGACGTAAGCCCGGATAACTTCTCCGGCGCGGAAGGGGTAGACGTTGTTGCCCATATAGCCAATGACCACTGCCGGCCACATATCCTTCAGGGGAATGTGTTTGATTCTTCTGAGCAGGTAATGCCAGCGCCACACCCTGGCCCACACGGCCAAAAAATAGACCATCACGCCCGGTATCAGCCACCCGTATTGAGCCGCTTTAAGCGTTTGCCACAGGTCGTCCAAATGCAGGCCGCGTAAAGCGATTACCAGAAAAAGGGCGCTGATGCCGGCGCCCAACCAAAATTGCCATCGTTTAAACATGGCGCAATTTTACCATTCAGGGGCTGAAATCACAAAACAGGGGGATAATTCTCCAAACGCAAACATCGTCTCTAAGGGAGGATAAAAAAAGGCCCGCACCAAGCGATGCGGGCCGGGGTTATTTTGGCTATGTTACGCGGGCATAGGGGCCGCTTCGGCAGGGGCTACAATACCGGCGAGGATTCTTTCGATGGTCATAATATGCGAACATACGCCGCGAGCCTTAAAGAAACTGCAATCACAGCGCCATTCGCCCGCTTTATAGGTGACAATGTGGTTGTGGTGGTCGCCTTTAAACGTTACCTGGAAGCTGTCAAAACTGACTCTATCCGGCTCCTGGGCGTATTGTATCGCTTTTTCAATTTTGCCAATCATGGCTGAGTCCATATGAATACCTCCTGTTTGTGGTGGTGGTGAGCTTGCGCTCAAAGTTGATATAAAAAAAGCGCCTGGACACACAAGGCCCAGGCTCCGGTTTAATCACTCGATTTATTTGATGTGCAGAAAACGCGCTTCATTCAATAACCTTCGTTGGTCTGTTGTACCACATTGGTACTATGGTACACGCTTGAATTATAGCTTGTCACTCCCCAGGAGTCAACCCTTTTTTCGACGGAATCCATACGATAACCCTACGCCGGGTTCCGGGGTTGGAACTGACCGGGCCTTACCCCAACTGACTGGGCGGCTGAGGCCGGTAGGTGGGGTAAGGATTTGAAAACCGGGAGGGCGTATTCCAGGGGTAAATAATGTACCGGCTGGTGATAGCGCCGTAATAATCCGGCCCGGTTTCCGGGAACAAATTTGCTTTGGGCCGAAAATGGAGGACGGCCGTTTCTACAATGGCTCCGGCGGCCTCCAGCCGACCCTTGACCGCCACCATGTTGACCCCCTGCGCCCAAATATCGTCAACCACCAGTAATCGTTTTTGGGTGATGAGCGCATCAATGGGAAACTGGATGAAAGTAGGCCAGATGATTGAACCTTTGGCGGGCCGGGTAAAATGGACGGCGGCGGTGTGAATATTTTTAATACCCATCGCTTCACTTAAAAGCCCGCCGGGAAACAGCCCGCCCCGCGTAATCATCACAATGGCATCGTATTCGGCGTTAAATTGCGGTAACAGATGGTCAATAACCTGGTCTACATCATCCCAGGATAGCACTTCCTGGGGAATATAATCCTCTGAAAACATGGCCGCCCCGAAAAAAGAAATAGTGTAGGGGCATTGTACAGATTTTCACCGCCCGTGTCAATGAGACCCTGCCCCAAATTAATTTTGATGTTGGCGGGCGTATCTTTAAAAACCTTGCGAAAATCATTCAAGAATGGTACACTAATTCCACTCTGTTTTCATGTAATTTACGCTCAAGGATGCGTTTATGGCAATGCAAGCCCTGTATCGAAAGTGGCGCTCGCAAACATTTGAAGATGTGATTGGACAACAACACGTTACCCAAACGCTGAAGAACGCCATCGAAACGAACCGGGTGGGGCACGCCTACCTGTTTACCGGCCCCCGGGGTACGGGCAAAACCAGCACCGCCAGAATTTTGGCAAAAGCCGTCAACTGCGTCGGTGAGGGCGAAAAACCGTGCAATGCGTGTTCAATTTGCCGGGCCGTTACCGACGGGCGGCTGATGGATTTGATTGAGATTGACGCCGCCAGCAACACCAGCGTAGACGATATTCGAGACCTGCGAGACAAAGTCGGTTTCAGACCCGGTGAAGCCCGCACCAAGTTTTACATCATTGACGAAGTTCACATGCTGTCCAAATCGGCCTTTAACGCCCTGCTTAAAACGCTTGAAGAGCCGCCCGACCACGTAATTTTTGTACTGGCTACCACCGAACCGGAGAAAATTCCGGCCACAATTTTATCCCGCTGCCAGCGTTTCGATTTTCGGCGCATTACCGTGCCCGATATTACGGGCCGGTTGCAGTTTATTGTGGAGCAGGAAGGGCTTGCAGCCGAACAGGCCGCCCTGACCTTCATGGCCCGGCAAGCGGGCGGTTCAATGCGGGACGCCATCAGCCTGCTGGACCAACTGACCGCTTACGGCCGGGATACGATAACGCTCGATTTGCTCCATTCGGTGTTGGGTACGGCCAACTTTTCAGCCACGCAATCTTTGGTAGATGCGCTGCTGGCCGGCGATGTGACCGCCGGGCTGGAAGCCATCAACAATCTGGTGAATGAGGGCATTGAACCGAAACAATTTACGCTGGAATTGCTGGAATATTTGCGCGGCCTGCTGTTGCTGAAATACGGCGAAGGAGACCTGTTTTTAAGCCTGCCGCCGGAAACTGTTCAGATTATGCGCCAACAGGCCGGGTCGGTCTCTCCCGGTTTTTTGTTGCAGGCTACCCAGCGCTTCAACCGGGCGATAAAGGATTTCAAACTTAGCGCCACCGAAATGATTATCCCCCAACTGCCGCTGGAACTGGCCTTCATTGAATCTGCCGGCGAGCAACAACCCGCAGCGGCAATCGCCGCCCCGCCGCCCCGCCGGCAACCGGCCTCTTTCACCCCGAAACCGGAACCGGCCCATGCGGCTTCGGTGGCCGATAACCCGGCCTCTCCCCCTCCGCCCGCCCCTGAAACGGCGATTTCGGTAATGGAGGCCGGCGGGCAGACAGCCCTGTCGAAGGATGAATTGCGCCGGCTTTGGCCCCGTATTCTGGAAGAAGTGAAAAAGTACCGGGTCAGCTATCAGGAATATTTGAAAAAACCGATGGTTCAGGATGTGGAAATTCGGGGCAGCACCATTTACGTGCTGTTTGGGCCGGCGTATGATATGGCAATGGGGCGGGTGAAAAAAGCAAAGGCCGACCTGACGGATGTTTTTCAGAAAATATTGGGGAAAAAGTGGCAAATTGAATTTGCCGTGATTTCAGAGGAGCAGGCCGGACAAGCGGCCCCGCCCCCCGCAAACGCTGTGGCAGACGATGCCATTGTCAAGGAGGCTGTGTCGTTGGGCGGGAAAATTCCCTGAGAAACCTTGCTATTTGAGAATCGACAGAAGGAGGAACAATGGCCAAACGAAAACGAATGTCGGGCAAGCGGCCTGTGCCCCAATTTGGCGGCGGCGGGGGGGGCGGCGGTATGGCCCGGAAAATTCAGGAACTTCAGCAGCAAATGCTCGATACCCAGGCCGCGCTGGAGGATGAAGTAATGGCCGTGACGGCGGGCGGCGGAGCCATAACCGTAGAAATTACCGGCCGGCAAAAAATCAACAACATCACCATCGACCCGGAAGTGATTGACCCGGACGATGTAGAAATGCTGCAAGATTTAATTGTGGCCGCCGTCAACGAAGCGATTGAGAAATCGCAAACGATGGCTTCGGAAAAAATGGACGGTTTGACCGGCGGATTGAATATTCCCGGCCTGTTTTAGGCAAGCGGATCAGGAAATTTTGGCTATGCAAGTAACACCCGAACCTGTGCTGCGGCTCATTGATGAACTATCCAGATTGCCTGGCGTTGGCCCCAAAACCGCCTCGCGTCTCACGTTCTATTTGTTGCGGGCGGGGGCAGAGCAAAGCGTCGCCCTGGCCGACGCCTTGAGAGACCTGCACGAGAAGATTGTTTTTTGTTCCAAATGCTTTAACATCACCGAGACAGACCCGTGTTCCGTGTGCGCTGATGAACATCGTGACCAGAGCGTGATTTGCGTGGTAGAAGAACCGCTTGACGTGCCGGCCATTGAGCGCACGCGAGATTATTTGGGCCTGTACCATGTATTGCACGGAGCCATTGCCCCGGTGGAAGGGGTTGGGCCGGAGGATTTGAAGATAGCCGAACTGATTGACCGGGTGCGGCAACTTCAACCCAAAGAGGTTATCATCGCCACCAATCCGAATATGGAAGGGGACGCGACGGCCATTTACATTCAGCGTCAACTGGCCGGGTTGGGCGTTGTCGTCACCCGTCTGGCGCGTGGCCTGCCCATCGGCGGAGACCTGGAATACGCCGACGAAGTGACCCTGAGCCGGGCGTTGTCGGGGCGGAACCAAATCGGTCAGGTCAATTTGCCAGGGGGGCAAAAGGGGGTATAATCGCATTTCGTTGTGGAATTGAGGGGGCGGGGTTTCGGAAAGAGAGGGGGGCGGATTTGACAGGGGCGGGGGGTTGTGCTATACTTCATTCTTGTCGTCGGGATGGAAAGCGGCGGTGAGGGAGCCGACAATGAGCAGGATGGTTGTTGGTTTTTTAATGGGACATTAACAAATGAATAGTGAAGGTAAGCGAAAGCTTGTGTTGTTTTTGTGAATTTTTTTGGAGCTGGTGAAGCTCTTGATATATATGGAGAGTTTGATCCTGGCTCAGGATGAACGCTGGCGGCATGCTTAACACATGCAAGTCGAACGGGAAGCTATCTTTCGGGGTAGTGGAGAGTGGCGAACGGGTGAGTAACGCGTAGATGACCTGCCCTGAAGAGGGGGACAACTGCTGGAAACGGCAGTTAATACCGCATAGGCCTGGTGGTGAGAACATATCAGGTAAAGGAGCAATCCGCTTCAGGAGGGGTCTGCGTCCTATCAGCTGGTTGGTGGGGTAGAGGCCTACCAAGGCGAAGACGGGTAGGGGGCGTGAGAGCGTGGCCCCCCACAATGGGACTGAGACACGGCCCATACTCCTACGGGAGGCAGCAGTGAGGAATATTGCCCAATGGGGGAAACCCTGAGGCAGCAATGCCGCGTGAACGAAGACGGTTTTCGGATTGTAAAGTTCTTTTCTGGGTGAAGAGAGAGGACGGTAGCCCAGGAACAAGTCCCGGCTAACTACGTGCCAGCAGCCGCGGTAAAACGTAGGGGGCGAGCGTTATCCGGATTTACTGGGCGTAAAGAGCATGTAGGCGGTGCGGTAAGACAGGCGTGAAAGCTCCCGGCTTAACTGGGAGAGGTCGTTTGTGACTGCCGGACTTGAGTGTGGTAGAGGAGAGCAGAATTCCCGGTGTAGTGGTGGAATGCGTAGAGATCGGGAGGAATACCAGTGGCGAAAGCGGCTCTCTGTGCCAAGACTGACGCTGAGATGCGAAAGCGTGGGGAGCGAACGGGATTAGATACCCCGGTAGTCCACGCTGTAAACGATGGTTACCAGGTGTAGAGGGTGGAAGACACCAGCTGTGCCGAAGCAAACGCGATAAGTAACCCGCCTGGGGACTACGGTCGCAAGACTAAAACTCAAAGGAATTGACGGGGGCCCGCACAAGCAGCGGAGCGTGTGGTTTAATTCGATGATACGCGAAGAACCTTACCTGGGTTTGACAT
>JAJRUC010000163.1 GCA_024278015.1 Chloroflexota bacterium | reverse complement strand
TCCGCGCCGGCGGCAGAGAGGTAGACCAGCGTGTCTACAAAGGGCAGCACCCGCTCCAGCCGATGCTCGACCAGCAAAATGGTCAGGCCCAAATCAGCGTTGAGCCGCGCCAGGGCGTGCAGCACATCTTCCGCCGATTTGGGGTCAAGCTGGGAGGTCGGTTCATCCAGCGCCAGCACGCGGGGGCGCAAGGCCAGGGCGGAAGCAATGGCTACCCGTTGGCGCTCGCCGCCGGAAAGGGTTTCCAGCCGTCGCCCGCGCAGGGGGGCCAGGTCCAGCAAATCGAGGGCCTCTTCAACGCGCACCCGCATTTCTTGCGGGGGCAGGGCCGCGTTTTCCAGGGCAAAGGCGATTTCGTCTTCCACCCGGTTCATCACAAATTGCGCTTCCGGGTCCTGAAACACAAAGCCGACGTGCCGGCTCATAACCTGGGGGGTGGCCCGCACCGGATTCAAGGCGTTGACCACAATATCGCCCTGCATTTTGCCGCCGGAAAAGTGGGGCACCAGGCCGTTGACGCAGCGCAACAGGGTCGATTTTCCGGCGCCGGACGCGCCCACCACCAACGCAAAATCGCCTTCGGAAATGTGCAACGAAATGTCGTCCAAAGCCGGTCGGTCGGCTTCGGGATAGGTATAGCAGATATGCCGGAAGTGAATCATCGGGCAGAACCTCCTTTTAGCAGGGCCAGCGGGCCGAGCAAGCCCGCCGTAGCCCCGCCAAGCAGCGCATTAAAACCGGGGACGGTCAGGCCGGGGTACGGATAGTAAAAAATAGAATCGCGGTTCAAGCCGGGCCACGGGACCAAAAACGCGCCGATGACAACCAGCGCGCCGGCCAGCACCAGCCAGTCATTTTTGCGCCATTTTTCCGGGCGATAACTGGTGTGCGGCACGCGCCGCCCGACAACCCACAGCGTGACCAGCACCACCAGCCCGCCGGCCGACAGCACCGCCCCGCCGACGGCCGTCATCTGCCAAGCCAGGCGCAGCAGCCAGCCGGCCAAAACCAGGGCCAACCCGGCCACAATAGCCGTTTGCGTGCCCGCATCGTGCGGCGCGCGCTCCCCCGCCCCGGCGAATCCACGGGCAGTCATGGCCTCGGCCAGCTTGAGGGCGCGTTCCAGGCCGCCCACCAGCAAAGGCAGCAGCAGGGGCAGCCAATCGCGCAGGCTGCGGGTTTGATGCCCGCGCACGGCCTGGGCCTCTTTTATCTGCTGAAACCGGCGCAAAGTGGTCGGCACAAAGGTGATGGCTATTGAAATGACAATTGCCACCGGATAAAACGCGCGGGGGATGAGCCGAATCAGGGCGCGTACCGGCAGCACCCGGTTCAGCAACGTGAAGGCGGCAAAAATGCCGGACAAAATCAGGCCGTTGAGCATACCGTAAACAAGGGCCTCCAGGGTAACAGAGCCGCCAATCAGCAGCCAGCCGGCGGGCAAGCGGAAGAGTACCGTGCGCCCCACGTGGACGGTTAAGGCGTTGAACAGCGCCGACAGGGCAATTACCACGGCGGCAAATCGCAGCGGAGAGAATGGAACCGGCGGCGTATCGGCGGCGGGGGGGATGAAGGCCAGCGACAGGGCGATCCACAGTAAAATCAGGCCCACGTAAAACGGGTTGCGGGTGGCAGACAGCGCGACCAGGGCGGCTCCCACCCAGGCAATCCAGGCCGGCGAATTAATCATGGCCGCCCCCCGGCTTCAGCCGGCCGGTACTGAAAGGCGAAGCGTTTTTGAAAACGGCGCAGCGCCCGCAAAACGGCCTGTCCAAACAAAGCCATAAACAAAATATTGCCGAAGGCGCGCATGGCATCCCAAATAAACGAGGTGGCGACATAAAAGGCGGCGTATCGCCTGAACGCTTCCAGTATCGGGATGCCCGGCTGCCAGTGCTGGTCAATCGGCCCCATCGCAAAGGGCCAAAACCAGATGTTCATAATGCCGCCGTACACAATACCCCACGCTCCGCCGAACAGGGCCAGCACGGCCACTTCGGCCCAACCGCCTTCCAGCCGAAAGAGGCGCGTGACCACTTTGCACAGCGGGGCCGACATACCAATCCAGCCGGCGGTGAACATTTGATACGGCAGCCACGGGCCAACCGTACCCGTCACCAGCGCGGAGACGAACAGCGTCAGCGCCCCCATCAAAAAACCGAAGCGCCCGCCGTACACGTAGCCGGTCAGCACGATGAGGAAGAATATCGGGCTGAAGCCGCCCGGCCCCGGAATAGCCACTTCCACAAACCGCAATACCGAATTGATGGCTACCAAAATGCCGAGCAGGGCCACAAATTTGGCGCTTGTCGCCGCGCCCTGCACTTCCAGCAAGACCACCACAAAGCACAACCCCACCAGCGCGGTCAGCATAAAGGGCGAATCGGCGGTGTGGGCCTGGGTCATCAGCGATGATTGCTGCACGCCGGGCAGCCAGAACGGGTACAGAAAGGCCGCCGCGCCGATGACGGTGGTCAGCCAGTAGATGCTCAGGCTCAACAAAAGCTGTTTCAGCTCGGCGGCGGAGGGGGGCGCTTCGGTCATCGACGCCTCCACATCCACCACACGGCCAGGCCGATTGCCCCCAGCACCAGCGGGGCCGTCAGCAACAAAATCAGGCCGGAGACCGCCCCAAAGACCAGCAGCGGCTTAAACTCCGGCGCCGGTTGCGCCGGAACGGGTGGCGGCGGGGACGCAGGGCGCGGCGGCGGCGAGGCAATTGCCACCCGTTGCGGGGTGAAGGTCGGCAGCGGGCGCGGGGTGAGGACCACCGGCGGCGGGGTGG
>JAJRUC010000162.1 GCA_024278015.1 Chloroflexota bacterium | reverse complement strand
GGCAAAATCGCCATGCACCCACACATTGGGGATACGGCTCCAGTAGCTTTGCAGGTAGCGGTCGGGGTCTTTCCAAAAGCCGTGGGTCATACCCATCCACGGCCGGCGAATGACCAGCTCGCCCACCGCGCCCCGCACCGAATTACCCGCCTCGTCCACCACATCGGCGGCCATGCCGGGGGGCGGGCCGGCGAAGGCGCACGGTTTAAGGGGCTGCAAGACGTTACCCACCAAAATTCCGCCGCTGATTTCTGTGCCGCCGGTGTAGTTGATGATGGGGATTTTTCCGCCGCCTGCGGTTTCAAAGAGCCACTGCCACGGGCCGGGGTTCCAGGCTTCGCCGGTAGAGCCGATGGCCCGCAGCGATGTCAGGTTGTGTTTTTTAAGGGGGGCATCGCCGTGGGGCATAATGGCCCTGGCAAAGGTGGGGGCCAGCCCCAGGCAGGTTACGCCGTGTTCTTCAACCAGGCCCCACACGCGGTCAACCGCCGGGTACACGGGGGCGCCATCGAACAGAAGCATGCCGGCCCCCAAAATCAGGCTGCCGAACACCTCCCACGGCCCCATCATCCAGCCCATATCGCTCATCCAGAACATGGTATCGGTTTCCTGCACGTCGAAGGAATAGGCCATATCGTGCGCGCTTTTAATGGGGAAGCCGCAGTGGGTGTGAACCGCGCCTTTGGGCCGTCCGGTGGTGCCGCTGGTGTAGATAATCATCAGCAGGTCTTCGGCCCCGGTGCGCTCGGTGGGGGCGGCGGCGGGCTGCCCGGCGATGAAGTCATGCCACAGCGCGTCGCGGCCCGGCGTGAGGGGAGTCTCTATGCCCAGCCGGGGGAAGACGATGACTTTTTCCACGGTCGGCACGTCGGTCAGGGCTTCATCGGCCACGGATTTCATGGGGATGACCTTGCCGCGCCGGTACACGCCGTCGGCGGCGAACAGGGCTTTTGCTCCGGCGTCGTTCAGGCGGGTGGCGATGGCTCCCGGCCCAAAACCGGAGAATAGCGGTAAAATAACGCCCCCGATTTTGGCGATAGCCAGCAGGGCAATTACAATTTCGGGGGTCATGGGCATAAACAGGCCGATGGCGTCTCCTTTGCCCAGCCCGGCGGCTCGCAGCCCGGCCGCCACCCGGTTTACCTGCCGAAACAGGTCCCGATATGTCAGCAACCGCACCGCGCCTTCTTCGCCCTCCCAGCGCACGGCCACCCGATTTTGGGTGGGGGTGTCCATCCACTTGTCCAGACAATTGTGGACGATGTTCATTTTGCCGCCGACGCACCATTTGGGCCACTGCACCCCCGCCGCCAAATCGACAAGTTGGGTGTAGGGTTGGTAAAATTCGATGCCCAGGTCGGTCAGCACTGCATCCCAGTACCATGCAATATCGGTGGTGGAGCGTTCCAGCAGCGCTTCATACGAGGGCAAGCCGTGTTTATCCATAAAATGCTTCAGGCGGCTGCGGTTGATGGTGGCTTCGTCCGGCTCCCAGACAATTGATTGGTTGAACGGGAATTGTTTTTCTTGCGCCATAGCAACCTTCTTTTGACGGACTCATGGAATTTGTTTGGGAATTAATTGTTGTTTTGCGCAGGGACGCTTTCGCCCCAGGACGTGCCATTGTAGGGGCACGATGCAGCGTACCCCTACAGACTTGGCGTTATTCGGCCAAATTGAAGTAAATATCGGTTGGTTTGAATTTTGAATTGCGCAGGAAGCGGCCCTTCACTTTTTTGCCAATCCAGTCCAGACCGGATTCAGCCGGGTCGGCGCCGATTAATCTACCCATAAACAGGGAATCGGTTTCATCGAACTCAACCAGAATCAGAGTGAAGGGCGTTTCATCCAAAAAGGCTTCAGAGCCGAAATAGCAGGTGGTGAAGGCGTGAATGCGGCCCACCGGCTCAATTTCCACCCATTCGGTTTCGTGGCCGGTAGCCATATCGTGGCCGCGCGGGGTGGCGTAGGTGTAGCCGGTTTCCGGGTCCCGGTTGACGATGAATTTTTTGTTCGACAGGGCGGCAAAAAAGGGCGAATCCTGCCCGTAAGAGAAGTTGTAGTCAACTTCATAGTGGTGTTTAATGACGATGGGCGACATGTGTTTCAACGATGACAGGTCGCCATTGGTGGGGAAGGGCACGCCGTAAATGGTACACCCTTCCAGATTTTCTTCGATGCGTTTGGGAAATTCTTGCTTCGACATAATACTGGCCTCCTAATCTTCTTTTTCAAGAATACTGACGCTGACGTAGGTTCCGGTTCCGGCGTGGGAGTGGATGGCCCCCCGTTTGGCGTTGGGCACTTGCAGGGTGGCGTCGCCGAAATGCTTTTCGATGGTGCGCTGCAATTGCCACAGGGCAAAGACGGCTTGCATCAGGCCGGTGGCGCCCACGGGGTGGCCGCAGGCAATCAGGCCGCCGGAGGGGTTGACCGGGCAGGCTGATTTTTCCGGCAGGGGGAGGCCGTAATCGACGTTGGACAAAAAGGTTTTTCCGCCGGCGGCAAAGGGGCCGCCTTCGCCGTAGCGGCACAGGCCCATATCTTCGTAGGTTTGCACTTCAGAAGAGGTGTAGGCGTCGTGCAGTTCCACAAAGTCGATTTCGTCCATCGGGTTGGTGATGCCCGCTTTGGCATACGCCTGCTTCGAGGCCATGCGGCCCGCCCGGAAGGAATGGATGCCCGGATAGCGGAAGCCGTGGTCCCACAAGCCTTTGTAATAGGCTTTTGAGTCGTCGTCCATTTCGTTGGGCAGGGCGTTGTATTTGTAAAAATCATCGTAAGACTGGTGCGGCCTGTCTGCCATGCGCATAGCGTCTGTGCCCCGCCCAATGCCGGTTACTTTGACGCGCGGCAGGCGATGGCCGGCGGCTTTTTCCAGTTTCGCCAGCCCGTCTTCAGAGCAAAGGATGGTGGCGGCGGCGCCGTCGCTCATTACGCAGATGTCGTTGCGGGTCAGGGGCCAGGCTACCATCGGCGAGTTACGCACATCTTCAATGGTCAGGCGTTTGGGTTTTTGGGCGTAGGGGTTGTGATAGGCGTTG
>JAJRUC010000161.1 GCA_024278015.1 Chloroflexota bacterium | reverse complement strand
GGCAGACGAGCGGTTCTGTGATACCGATGATGACAGCGTCCTTCACGCAGTGATGGAGGGAAAAGTGAGTTCCAAAACAAGTCTATGCTGCGTGCAATCATTTCGGTTATCGGTGGGATAGCGAAAAACGCCGGTGGAAATTGAAATACCCGCGTTGGATGAGAAAATTCCACGAAATCGAGGAGGCGAGCTGGTGAGATAAAAGTATCGCTGAAACAACTTGCGTTGCGGCGGGAGGTGCAGGCAGAAAAATAATTCAGATAAAAACTGCGGGGGAGACATCTAACCGTTGTGCGAGCGCTTTTATTTGTTGCGTATTTAACCGGCGTTTGCCGTGCAATATCTCTGACACAACACTCTGCGACCCAATTTCCGGCAAATCACTTTGCTTGAGGTTAAATGTCCGCATCAGATATTTTAACATTTCAGCCGGATTGTTTTCAGGCTCGGGGACAAAATCATTTTCATAAGATTCAATGATGACCCCCAGTACATCCATCAGCCCGGCTAGTGGATGAGATTCATTGTCGCGAACGGTATCGGTAATTTCATCCAAGATGTGAAGTAGCTGCTCGTACTCATCATCGTTGGTTGGTACAAATACAAACTCGGTCAATCGGGCAATATCTTTTAGTTTTTCAATGCCTAACATAATCCTCCTCAGAGGGCAAACCGGATAACATATCCTAATCTGCCCAAGCAATCCGGTCAACCGCCGCCGCCAAGTCCGCGCCGGACGGGCGGGTGTAGATAGCGGTGGTGTTCAAATTGCTGTGCCCCATCAGCAGCGCCACCCGGTCGAGCGGTTCACCGGCATCGACCAGGTTTTTGCCGAAAGTATGGCGCAGAGCGTGGGGGGTGACGACGTCAGTATCCAACCGAGCGGCGGCTGCCAGTTCCGAAATGACACGCTGAACGCCGCGTGGTTTCAAAACATCGCTGCGTCGCCCGAAAAACAAGTTTTCGCTATCAGATTGGCGTACAGCGAGCCAGTCTCGCAATTTTTGACGGGCATCCTTGTTCAGCGGCACTTCGCGGTACTTGCCGCCCTTGCCGGACCGTACCACCACCAACCCGCTGCGTTCGTTTAGAGTGATGTCTTCGAGACGCAAGGCGCACAGTTCCGAAACGCGCAGTCCGGCATTCAACAGCAGTGACAGGATAGCCGCATTCCGTTTGGCGGTGGCGGCGCTGGTGGTCAAGCCGCGGGCTTCCGCCACTTGGATGGCGGCGGTGGCGGCATTTAACAACGCATAGACCTGTTTGCGGTTCAACCAGCGTGGGGCGCGGGCAACCTGTTTGACGCCTTTAATGCCGTTGATTGGAGAGGTTGAAATCAGATTTGCTTGGCGCGCCCAGTTGAAATAGGCGCGCAAGGTTGCCAGCTTCCGGTTGACGCCCGCGGGCTTCAGACGTTTGGTCACGGACAGGTATTGACGGTATTCACGGACATCGAGCGGGGTAACGGTGGCGGGGGATGGCATTTGCCCGGTCGAGCCTTTGTACCAGGTGATAAAAGTTTTCAGGTCACGGGTGTAACCGTCAACGGTGCGCGGCGATTTATCGCTGTCTTTGAGATAGGCGGTGAATTGGTCTAGGTGCATAGGTGTATCCTCCATATCGTTATGCGGCGAAAATTTCAGGTGATAATCGGCGAAAAAGGGTGAATTATCGGGCGAAAAATCGGGATTTACGCCGTACAATATATGTTGTGCGGCATAAAAATTATAGCAAATTTTCGGGGGCTGGTGCAAGAAATTGAGCAAAAGCACCGAAATTCAACAGATATTGGAAAAAACAGGTATCAGAGACGGGGTAGTCTACTACCGTTTGAAACATTTAATTGACAGCGGTGTGTACGACGGTTCGGTTGCAGAGCTGAAACGAATGCTGGCAACAGATGATTGGCGGCTGGTACGACTGACCCCCCGACAGCGCAAAGTATTGGCGTATCTGACCCGACAGCGGAGGAGCGTGTGATTATCAGAATATTAGCCGGCGTCGGCACAACGATCATCTTTACCCCGTTGTGGTGGGCGTTGATTTTGCTGGCGCTGAACAAATTGCGAACCATTTACCCGGACGAACCGTTCATCAACGATATTTTCGATACCGTTGAACAATACGCATGGGCGGGCGGGTTGGCGGGCGGTATGCTGGTGATGACGGTTTTGCTACCTTTGTTGCCGCTGCCGGAAGCAACGGACACCGGCGGTACCGCCACCCCCGCGGCGGTGCCGGCGCCGACGGCAACGCCGCGCCCGCTGCCCACGTGGGAGTTGCCGAATATTGAAACCGAAATTCCGGCATTGGAAGAAATGAGCGACGCCGAACTGCTGGCATATATTGACAGCGGCAATGCGCCGTGGCTGGTGTGGGAAGAATCGTATCACGAGCTGGTGGTCAACGGCTTGCCGATTTCAACCGATCAAGTGTCCATTGACTTGAGCGCTTTCCCCCGTCCGCCGGGCGACAACGGGCGGGGTATCCACTGGATACCGACCACGGTGCAGTCCAAAGACGTGATAGACCGTTTCCTGCCCGAAGTGCAGGCAATGCGGATACGCTGGGTGGTTATCTTGAACGGGTTGAACGACTGGGATCAATTTGGCAACGATTATCTAGTCGGGCGGCTGGTCAACGCGGGCATTGAGCCGGTGATGCGGCTGGAATCGCGGGTGACGCCGCTGGAGGCACGGCGGGTGGAGGCGGTGGTCAAACATTACCTGCCGTTGGGGGTGCGTTACTACCAGATTTACAACGAGCCGAATTTGGCGGATGAGTGGGGCGAAGATGGCGACCGGTCACCGGAGCGGTATGCTGCACTGTGGGCGGATGCCGCCACGGTGGTGTTGTACGCCGGGGGGTTGCCCGGGCTGGCGGCGCTGTCGCCGGGCGGCAACACATCCGATTACGAGTATCTGGCGCGGACGCTGAGCTATCTGGTGCGGGCACAGCGCTTCGATTTGCTCAACCGCAGTTGGCTGTCGGTTCACAACTACACCGGCGGCGCGCCTGCCGATTTCGTGAGTGACGCGGCGGGGTTCGGGCGTTATCGCCGTTATGCCGAGATTAGCCGCGGGGCGTTGGGTGCGCCGCTGCCGATGATTGGCACGGAAGGCGGACCCGTGCCGGCAGACGGCGCGTGGCAGGCGGCGGTCGGCGATGAGCAAGTCGGGGCGTGGATGACAGCCGCCTACGCCTTTATGCAGACCAAGCGCGAGCCGTACTTCTTCGCCTATTCGCCGTGGTTGCTGGCGAACGCCGCCGGGGGCGGCACAGACACCCGCTGGGAGAGTGCGGCATGGTTTCGGGCGGACGGTTCACCGCGGGCGATGGTGCAGGCGGTCAAAGGCTCTTAAATTCCACATACGGAAATTATCACTTTTATAATGAAAGGAGGAAACGAATAGTGAGGAAAATCTGGAGCATGGTATTTGTCATGGTTGCATTCGGTATTGTGTTCTGGGCGTTAATCCACTTGGGCATCTTGCATGCGCT
>JAJRUC010000160.1 GCA_024278015.1 Chloroflexota bacterium | reverse complement strand
GGCCTGCATGCAGACAACCTGCTCATCCTCAACGAAATCAACATCAAGGCCATCATCCGGCAAATCGAAAAACTCTCGCCGCACATCGTCATCATCGATTCCATCCAGACCGTATACCGCGATGAACTGACCTCCATGCCCGGTTCCGTATCGCAGGTCAGAGAATCGGCCATGCAATTTCAGGCCGTATCCAAAAACCGCAACATCCCCATTTTTCTGATTGGACACGTCACCAAAGACGGCACCATCGCCGGGCCGCGCGTGCTGGAACACATTGTCGATGTGGTGCTTTATCTGGAAGGGGAACGCTACCATACTTATCGCCTGTTGCGCGGGGTCAAAAACCGGTTTGGGGCCACCAACGAAGTGGGCATTTTTGAAATGCAGGATGCCGGCATGGTAGAAGTCTCTAACCCCAGCGAAGTTTTTTTGGCCGAGCGTTTACCCAACGCGGCAGGCTCTGCCATTACCGTCACCATTGAAGGAACACGCCCTTTGCTGGTAGAAATTCAGGCTCTGACCAGCGCCACCACATTCGGCAACCCGCGCCGCACCCCCAACGGCGTCGATATGAACCGGCTGTTGTTGCTGAGCGCCGTGCTGACCAAACGGGTTGGGGTGCGGTTAAGCGACCAGGACATCTTTGTGAATGTGGTAGGCGGCCTGCGCGTGGGTGAACCCGCCGCCGACCTGGCCATTGCCGCCGCCATCGCCTCCAGCTTCAAAAACCGGCCCATCGCCGCCGATATTGCCATGATTGGCGAAGTGGGCCTGTCCGGAGAGTTGAGAGCCGTGGGCCATCTGGAAAATCGATTAAAAGAAGCGGTGAAACTGGGCTTTAAACGCTGTGTGTTGCCCAAAACCAATACCACCCGCGCCCTCTCTGTGCCAAACATTCAACTTTTGTTTGCCCGCGCCCTGCCGGATGCGCTGGCACAGGCCCTGATTTAACATTACTAACTGATTTCCAGGGTGCATTCCAGTGGTGTAGGGACACGCTGCAGCGTACCCCTACACGGACTCGCCCCCAAACTGAAATGCACCCGTTTCTAACGGGCTTTGACTTTTTACAGGCTTCGTGCTAATATTTCAGCGATTATTATCGCTTTTTATTTATCTTTTTTTTATTGGGCATACTCAAAACATCGGCTTTATTCATTAATTATAATAAACAAGTGTCTCTCAACTACTTGTCCTTGTGTTTTGCCTGCCCCGGATATTATTTATGAGTCTTGAATTTATCTTTCGCTTGGTGGGCATGGTTTTGTTTGCCATTGTTGGCGCTCAAACCGCCAACTTTATAAATCCTTCCTCAACCGGAACCGCCGCCCGCTTAACGATTGCCCTGTCTTTATCATTTGCGGCTTTGGGGTTATTAGTTGCCCCCTGGCTAACCATTAAACCCTATCAGACCATTCGATACCAGATTCGGCGTATGCCCGCCTCGCGGTTACTCTCGGCTACCTTCGGCCTGACCATCGGCCTGAGCATCGCTGCCCTGCTGGCGGCCCCCCTCTCCAAATTACCCACGCCTCTGAACCAGATTTTACCCATTGCCTCCAGCCTGGTATTCGGCTATATGGGCATTGCCATTATGGTGATGCGGCATCAGGATATTGTGAACCTGCTCAACGCCCCCCTCCAGTGGTCCGGTCAGCGCGGCGGCTACCGAAACAAGCCTTCCAGCACCGATACCGTCCTGCTGGATTCCAGCGCCATTATCGACGGTCGCATTGCCGACATCAGCCAGACCAGTTTCATTCGCGGCACGCTGCTGGTGCCCCGGTTTGTGCTGAACGAAGTCCAGCACATCGCCGATTCATCCGATTCGCTGCGCCGCAATCGGGGCCGGCGCGGGCTGGAAATTTTAAGCGACTTGCAGGAAAATTCTGTCGTCCCCGTAAAAATTACCGACCGGGATTTTGAGCAAATCAAGGAAGCCGACGACAAACTGGTGATGCTGGCCAAACAATTACAGTGCCCCATCATCACCACCGATTACGGCCTGAACCGGGTGGCAAAATTACAGGGTGTGCCCGTTTTGAACATCAACGACCTGGCCAACGCCGTCAAAACCGTTTACCTCCCCGGCGAAACCATCTCCATCCGCATTATTCAGGCGGGCAAAGAAGCGCGACAAGGGGTGGGCTATCTTGACGACGGCACGATGATTGTGGTACAAAACGGCTACAAATATATTGACCGCACCGTTGACGTGACCGTTACAAAAATCCTTCAAACCACTGCCGGGCGAATGATTTTCGCCCAGATAGAACAATGAGAACCGCATGAGCTTACACCTTTACAACTCACTCACCCGAAAAAAAGAACTGTTCACGCCCATCGAACCCGGCTTTGTGGGCATTTACGTGTGCGGCCCCACCGTGTACGGACATTCGCACCTGGGCCACGCCAAAAGCTACATCTCCTTCGATGTAATTGTCCGCTATTTCAGATATTTGAATTACCGGGTGCGGTACGTCCAGAATATCACCGATGTGGGGCATTTGACCGATAACGCCGACGAAGGCGAAGACAAAATCTTGCGGCAGGCCCAAAAAGAACGCATCGAGCCGATGGAAGTAGTAGAACGCTACACCCGCAGCTACTTCGATGATATGGATACCCTGAACGTGCAAAGGCCGGACATCTCGCCCAGAGCCTCGGCCCACATCCCGGAGCAAATCGCCCTCATTCAGGAATTGATTGACAACAAACACGCCTACGTCAAAAACGGCTCGGTCTATTTTAATGTCAGCAGCTACAAACCCTACGGCCAACTCTCCGGGCGAAAGATTGACGACCTGACCGAAGGGGCCAGAATTGAAGTGAAACAGGAAAAAAATCACCCCGCTGATTTTGCCTTGTGGAAAAAAGCCGAACCCGACCACCTGATGCGCTGGGCCAGCCCCTGGGGCCAGGGCTATCCCGGCTGGCACGTGGAATGTTCGGTGATGTCTACCAAATATCTGGGCGAACCCTTCGATATTCATGGCGGCGGGCTGGAGAACATCTTTCCCCACCACGAAAGCGAAATTGCCCAGTGCGACGCCACCCACGGCAAAGGTTTTGCCCGCTACTGGCTGCACAACAACATGGTTACGGTCAACGGCATGAAAATGGGCAAAAGCCTGGGGAACGCCATCAGCCTGAAGCAACTCTTCAGCGGCGACCACCCCCTGCTGCAAAAAGCGTACAGCCCCCTGACCGTGCGCTTCCTGGTGTTGAGCAGTCACTATCGCTCGCCCATTGATTTCAGCAACGGAGCTTTGCTGGCCGCCGAAAAAGGACTGGCCCGCCTGCACGCCACCGTCAAACTGGTGAGAGACCGCCAAAAAACCGCCGCCGCCGGTGAGGTTGCCGGCCATATCAGCCAAACCCTGGCCAACCATCGGGAAAAATTTGCGGCCGCTATGGATGATGATTTTAACACGCCACAGGCCATTGCCGCCCTGTTTGACCTGAACAGGCAAGTCAACACCTGGCTCAACAGCGATACCCCGCTACCGGTTGCGGCGCTGGAAGAGATTGACAGCCTGTATCGCGCCCTGGGCGAGGCGGTTTTGGGCCTTGTTCCCGCCGACTTGACGGCTGAAGCAGGCGACTTGACTGACGGCCTGGTCTTGTTGCTGATTGACCTGCGGCAAGAAGCCAGACAGAACAAAGACTGGGCCACCGCCGACACCATTCGCAACCGATTACATGAAACCGGCATTACCCTGGAAGACCGGCCCGACGGCACCATCTGGAAGTTGAACCAGTAAGCGCATGGCAGAACTATTGTACGGAAAAAACGCCGTGCGCGAATGTCTGCGGGCGCGGCGGCGCCACATTCACAAGCTGATTTTAGCCCGGAACATCAAAGTGGGGCCGGTTGTTCAGGACATTCCCACCCTGGCCCATCGCCTCAAAATTCCCGTCGAACAAGTATCGCGCCCCAAACTGGCTCACCTGCCGCGCGGGCATCAAGGCGTGGCCCTGGAAGTGGGCCAATATCCCACCTTCAGCCTGGCCGACCTGATAAATTACGCCCGCAAACAGTCCGTTCCGCCTTTTTTTCTGGCCCTGGACCACATCGAAGACCCGCACAACGTGGGCGCCCTGTTGCGCACCGCCGAAGCCGTGGGCGTGCATGGCGTCATCATTCCCGGCAGGCGGGCGGCGCACATTACTCCCACCGTGGTCAACACCTCTGCCGGGGCCGGCGAATACCATCGGGTGGCAATTGTGTCTAATCTGGCCCAGGCGCTGAACACCCTCAAAAAAGAAAATATCTGGATAGTCGGCGTAGAAAAAGCGCCTTCATCGCAGCCATACCACCAAACAGACCTGAACATCCCCCTGACGCTGGTATTGGGCAACGAAGGCAAAGGGGTATCCACCCTCATCCGCAAAACGTGCGACCTCCTGATGGAAATTCCGATGAGCGGGCATATTGAATCGCTCAACGCCTCGGTGGCCGGGGGCCTGGCCCTGTACGAAGTTTGGCGAACACGACAATTTCAATCCAATTAATTTGACATTTAGGCATAATGGAATATACTCACACCTTGTACCACCGTTACAGAAAATGCGTAACAGTGGTACTTTTAGAGTACAAATCCGGAGGGGTTCCCGAGTGGCCAAAGGGAGCTGACTGTAAATCAGCTGCGTAAGCTTCGGTGGTTCGAATCCGCCCCCCTCCACCTCACAAGGTACAGCTTGTTTTTTTTCGTATTAATACAGGAGGAAAATACAATCTATGGCGAAAGAGACATTTGTAAGAGACAAGCCGCATGTGAATGTGGGGACCATTGGGCATGTAGACCACGGCAAGACGACCTTGACGGCGGCGATAACAAAGGCGTTGAGTTTGAAGGGTTACGCGGATTTTTCGGCCTTT
>JAJRUC010000159.1 GCA_024278015.1 Chloroflexota bacterium | reverse complement strand
CGGCTGGAGCCGGGGCGGCATCGGCCTGAACGGCGACCTCGACTCATCGTACCACCTCACCGACCTGCCGCCGGACCCCACCGGCCAGATTATGCACAACATCGTTATGGGGCCGGGCAAAGACGAAGACGTAACCTGGGCGCCGAACGGCATTCAGGTGGGCTACGGCGCCACCGGCCTGGTCAGCATGAACGAAGTGACCGGCAATGGCTGGCCCGGCTCGGAATGGAGCGGCTCCGGTATCATTATTGTCGATACGGCCAACGTGACTGTAGAAAAGAACACCGTCTTCAACAACGAAAACGGCATCGTGGTGGTCGGTTTCTGGAATTCCGGCTCTGATGTGACCGTCAGCCGAAACGAAGTTTTCGACAACGACTGGAATGTGCAGGTGGTCAACGATTACGTGAATACGGTCATCGAATACAACACCATTCAAAACGGGCTGGACGGCGTTGACATCTGGAAATATTCATGGGGCGCCGACTATCCCAGCGAAACCACGGCCTATTGCAACAACATCTCCAACAGCGTTTACGACGGTATGTGGAGCAATTTACCAAATGACCGCACCCCCGTCAACGCCGAAGAAAACTGGTGGGGAGACCCCACTGGCCCCTCCGGCGACGGCCCCGGCAGCGGGGACTCCGTGACCGGCAATATCGACTTTGACCCCTGGTTGGAAGAACCCTGTATGCCGCCCACCGCCATTACCCTGGCCTCGTTTATTGCCGACGCCAACGCCGACCACATCGTCCTGAGCTGGGAAACCGGCACCGAAGTGGACAATGCGGGCTTTAACCTGTACCGCGCCACCTCCGCCGCCGGCCCGTGGCAAAAAATCAACGACACTCTCATTGATGCCAACGGCGAAGCCGCCTCCGGCGCCAACTACACCTTCTCAGACGCTCCCGGCCTGGGCGTGTTCTACTATCAACTGGAAGACGTTGACTATTCCGGCGTCAGCACCATACACGGCCCGGTTCTGGCCCGGTTGGGGCCAACCGTGCGCTCGCCGTGGTTCCGCCCCGTCGCGCCCATTCAGTAGTCAGGCTCATTCATAATTAACGATTGAATTTAGTGAAAAAGGAGTAAACTGATGGACACCAGAAAACAAAAAGAAGAACAGCGCGTTTATACCCCGCCCAAAATCACAACTTACACCGACAAGGAAATTCTGGAAGCGTTAGGCCCGGCCCAGGCAATGGCCTCCGGCGCGTGCGGCAAAAGCACCAAAGGGTGTTAATCACAAGGTGATGGCAAAAAGCCGTAGGGGCGCGATGCATCGCGTCCCTACGGAATATCGCCCCTTCTATCACAGATTCGCGCGGAGTTCATCTGTTTTTTATCATCTGCGCGAATCTGTGGACTTTTTTGCCCTGTTTCGGCCCATCTTTTCTTATCTCAAATTCAGGGTTATAATGTGACCTAACCAAACTTTGCCGCCCAATTGCCATGTTCGACCCAAACTTTTCTTATGAAGACTTTACCGGCTGCGCCCACAACCGCAAAGTACACCCTGAAACTTCGCTTTTTTGACCAGCAAGCGCTCATCGAATCTGATTCCAACCTGCATATCGAACTTTTCGGCCGTATGTATCGCCGCTTTACGGTTGCTGAATTTTTGCCGGCGCCCGAACCGCCCCTCAAATTCGCCGTCCTCACCCGCGCCGATAATCATTGGCAACAACCCGTACTGGTCATCGAAGACGATGCCTGGCCCCTGACCGACCCGCAAACCCTGGAAGGCTACGTGTACGAGATGATTTTGCAAACGCTCATCACTCGCGTGCGCAGCCATTTTTTAATTCACGCCGGGGTGGTGGCTAAAAACGGGCAGGGCCTCATCCTGGCCGCCGATTCCTTCCACGGCAAAACCACGCTGGTGCTGGAACTTTTACGGCGCGGCTTCAGCTTCCTGTCGGATGAAATGGCCGCCATCAGCAGAACAGACGGGCTGGTTCACCCCTTTCCGCGCAGCCTCAGGGCGCGGGCCGGCAGCCTGGAGATGACCGGCTTCGGGCATCTGGTATCGCGCAGCACGGTTTGGTTCGACAAATTACTGCTGGATGCGGCAGACATCCGGCCCAACTGCATCGGCCGGGCCGCGCCCATCCGCCACATCATCACCCTGCAAAACCCCGCCGCCCCCACCGAAACCCCGGCCGCAGACAGTCCGCCGAAACTGGGCATCCTGGTCAACCGGGTTGATGACGCCTTGCTGCATGACCTCCGGCAAATTCCGGACGTAACCCGGCTTGCCACCAAAACAGACCGGAGCTACCCGCTGTTGATGCTCCGCGCCCACAACCGGATAGCGGTTTTGAATCAGGTGGAGGCCATTTGCTACGCCCACAAAATTATGGTGCTGGATGTCATCAAACGGTTTGCCCGCCGCCCGAATTTCAAGGCTAACGCCGCGCTGTCGCCCGTACCCACCAGTCAGGCGGTGATGGCCCTGCTGCAACGGTTTCAGGGCGGCCATAAATCTTCGCTGGTGCAGCGCGATTTCGACGGAAATTTTACCCGCCTGTTCCTTGAACTGGCAACATTAATTGAAACCGCGCGTTGCCACAATCTATCCGTCGGGCCGCTGGCTCAAATGGCAAACCGGATTGAGGCGTTGATTGAATAAAAACCCATACGTCCCTTGAACCCGCCCGCAGGAGGATTTACCGACCATGAAGGCCAAACATACTTTCGCAATTTTCATTTCCATCATCCTGCTCTTCAGCAGCCAATTTATATTGATGGCCGCCGCCCAGGGGCCGGATAACAGCCGAATTACCACCCTTGCCGTCACGCCCCGTTCGATGGTGGTGGAACTGACCGTCCCCTCCTTCCAAACCGAAACCATTGTCCGGGCCGGGCAGGCTTACCAACGCATCCTCATTCCCGGCGCGGCTCAAACAGATACCCCCGGCCTGCCGCAAGTACCCGTTCACGGCATCCTGCTGCAATTGCCCGCCGGCGCCTCGGTCACCATTCTGGAAACAGAATCAGAAACCCTGACCGGCTACCGGCTGAACCCGGCTACCGGCATGGTCACAGCGGCCAAAAATAATCCGCAAGCCGCCGGCGCCATCGAAACCTTTGCCCTTAACCGGCAGCAATACGCCGCCGATGCCTTCTTCCCCGGCCACCTGGCCG
>JAJRUC010000158.1 GCA_024278015.1 Chloroflexota bacterium | reverse complement strand
TACCTGTTACCATAATGACAGGAGGCAGGTTTCCGGCCACAGCCAGACGACGCAGGACAGTCAGGCCATCGACAAAGGGCATATGCTGGTCTACGGCTACCACATCATAATAGCCTTGCCGGTACAGGTTCAGCCCTTCTTCACCGTTGGCTGCCAGGTCAATATGATAGCCCAGCTTTTCCAGCCGGTTACGGACCAGTTGGGCGGCATCAACTTCGTCCTCCATGTATAAAATACGAATTGGGTTTTTTGACATAATATTGCCTCAAGGTTTATACGGCAGCCGGATGGTAAATGCGCTGCCCCGGCCCAGGCCGCTCTTTACCGATACCTCGCCGCTGTGAGCTTCAACGATATAGCGGGTAATAGCCAACCCCAGCCCCAAACCCTCCAGACCGCGTTCCAACTGGGTGTTCATTTGTACAAAACTGTCCCAAATACTGTCTAACTGGTCGGGGGGGATACCCGCCCCGTAATCTATTACTTTCAGGAAGATATTGCCGTCTGTCGCGGTGGTCTGCACCAAAATTTTGCCGCCGGCCGTTGTCACGTTAATGGCGTTGTCTATCAGATGGTTGACAGCTTCTACCAGGCGGTCTTTATCCAGAGACAGGGTCGGCAAAACAGCAGGGCAACGGTCTTCGATGATGATTTGTCTGGGTTTGGCCTTAAATCGGGCCAGCGACAGGGCTTCATCCAACACCTGGGCGAAGGGTGTATCCCGAAACTTCATGGTCCCCTGTTTGGCAGAGAATGTTGCAAATGTCACCAGTCCGTCAATCAGGCGTTTTAACAAGCCCGATTGCGCCCCCAATATTTCCAGCAGTTCCAGTTGGTCCGCCGATAGCCGGCTCCCGGCATCGGCTTGCAGTATTTCCAGGCTTTGCAAGATAATGCTAATCGGGCTTCGCAATTCGTGGCCCACCACATTCAAAAAGCTGTAGCGCAAATGGTCCAGCGCCTTTCGCTGCCGGCGCTCTCGCCGGTAGGCGGCGGTCAGGTCTTTGGCATATAGCGTGGCCTGGTCTATTTGGCGGGTTGCTTCTTCGTAAAAGCGGGCGTTTTCAATGGCGACGGCGGCGAAACTGGCTAACGACTCCAGAAATCGCTGGTCGGCGGTGGTAAATTTGCCGCGCCGTTTATTGATAACCTCTACCACGCCGATGAGTTTATCTCGGGCCCGCAAGGGTACGCACAAAATTGCCTGAGACACGGTTTTGGTTTGTTTATCCAGCCCTTTAAAGAAGCGCGGGTCTTTAGAGACATCCGGCACAAACAACGGCTCGTCGCGTTCAGCCACCCAGCCGACAATACCCTGCCCCAGCGGCAGGCGAATACCCTTCAGCCCGGCAGAATCCGGCCCGGCCACCGCCGAAAACTCCAGTTCCTGGCGAACTTCATCCAGCAACATTAACGCGGCGGCTTCGGTGTTAAGGCGGGTCATCACCTCTTCCATAATATAGGTCAGCAGACGGTCCAAATCCAGAGTGGAAACCACGGCCTGGGCCACTTCTGTAACCGATTTAAGGTCTTTAAGCTGGCGCTGGGAACGGGCAAAAAGCCAAGTATTGCGCAAACAGGTGCTAATTTGCCCGGCAATAATATGCAAAAATTCCACATCGGCAGGTTTAAAGGAGCCGGGGCGATTATTGCCCACTATCATCAGGCCGGGCAAACTGCCCGGAACCTGAAACGGCAGCGTCAGCAGCGCTTGCACATTGGCTTGCGTTAGCAGTTGTACAAGCTCATCCGGCGGTTCGTGCAGCAGATCCGGCACAACCAGGGGATGGTCTGCCGCCAAAGCCTGCTTGATAATGTTGTCGGCGCCGGACTGGAGCGCTTGCCGAAACTGAACGCGCCACGCATCCGAAACGCCTTCATCGGCCAGAATAACCTGCTTTTGCCCCTGCCGGGAGACCAATACCATGCCCATTGTCAAAGACATAGCTTCCATGGCCAGCCAAAGCGCCACTTCGGCCACTTCTTCCGGGTCCAGCGACTGGCTGACTACCGTGGCGACGGTCAACAGGGTGCGCAGGCGGGCCGGCGGGATGTTTGATTTTTCAGACAGGGGGGACATACCGTCCATAATCATTGCCACCGCTTTTAATCTTCCCACAGGCGGCCGGTTGTCAGCAGCCGCCGGCGGCGGGCCGGGCGATACAATTGATGCCGCCACACAAGCCACAGGCCGGCCAGCAAACCGCCCGCTTCCCAGCCCCACAATTCGGGCCGGCGGGTAAAGGCGTACCAGTAAGCCAGTTTGATGTCTGTCTGCTCGCTGCCGGATTTTTGCCATGTTTCAAATTGCCGGCCGGCAAAGGGCCAGTACCACGTTTTTTTAAAGAACCAGAGGCGGTCTAAAATGGCGTGCCCGTTAAATGCCAGGGCATACGGCCACCAACGCGGTTTTTTGATGATGGCGTACAGCAGCACGCCCAGGTGAACAATCAAGGTATGGGCAAACAGCACCGCCGATTTATAGCGTCGATAAAAATAAGCGGCGGCCAACGGTTTATCAATTAAATCCGGCCCCATTGCGGCTAAAGCCAGCAACCGCACATCCACTTTCCGGAGGGCCGGGTATCGCTTTTGCAAAATTTCCCAGGCGGCAAGGGTATAGGTAATATGGCTTTGAGGCAGCATTGATTCTCCAGATGGTATCAGGTTCTTTCTGTTATTTGCAGGGCCACAATTGAAATATTATCTTTGCCGCCCGCCTTGTTGGCGGCCTGCACCAGCGTTTCGACGGCCTGGGCGGGGGTGGTATCCGGCGCTTGCAAAACGGCTTGAATGGCCTCATCTTCAACCATATTCCACAGGCCATCGCTGCACAGCAGCAGCCAGTCCGGGGGATTTATCGCCACACGGGCAAACGAGGCATCGATGGGCGTGCCCTGGCCCACTGCTTTGGTAATAACGTGCGAGAGGCGGTTGTTTTTTACCTCCGCTTCAGAAATAACGCCGGTTGCCACTAAATGGGCTACCCAGGAATCATCTTCCGTCAGGCGGGAGAGTTGATTTTGGTGATGCAGATACACTCGCGCGTCGCCAACATGCGAGATACAGGCTTGCGGCGGCCTGACCACGGCCACGGCGATGGTAGCTCCCATCCGTCGAATCTGGTCTGCTTCGCCGGAGGCCGCCCACACGGCCTGATTGGCCGCTTCGATGGCGCCGGTGACTAACGCCTCAATACCGTCAATCGGGTCAAATGCTGTGCCGTCCAGTCCGGCAGAAATTTTTTCGGCGGCGGTGACAGCCGCCAGGCGGCTGGCAACCTCGCCCGATTCATGGCCGCCCATGCCGTCGGCCACAATAAAGACACCCTTTTCCGCATCAAGCCACACGTAATCTTCGTTATGGTCGGCCACCAAACCGACATGCGTTTTACCGGCAGATATTACAGCCATAACTTTCCTCAAACAAGACACCACCCCTTGTTGACAGTCTGTTCAATCTGTTTCCTGTGCAGAATATTATACCTTTGTATCACCAATCCAGTAAATTTGACGCGCAATTCGTGTTTCCGGCGCAACAAGCCATCGAAATATCGCGCCGGGGAGCGCGCCCCGCATTATAGTGCCGCTGTTTCCGGCAGGATTTTGTCGCTGCGCGTTGCTCAATCTTCCGGCGGCGAAGCCACCGCTTTTTTGATTTCGGGCAGCATCTGCCGGGCGGCCTCTTCGCCGCCGGCAATAAGCTGGTCAAAGTTTTCAAAATCAAGCGTAGACCGGGCCGAGACGTTGTGTTGTATCAACACATCAATGAGGGGCAGTTGTTTTTGCACCACTTCCGCTTCCATCGCGCTGAAAATGTTGAAGACGGTTTGCCAGATATTGGGCATTCTGTTGGTGGGGCCGCTGTAAGACTGACCCAACGATTGGATGACACTGGAGCCGATGATAATATCGGCGCCATGCCGGCGTAATACGTTGGCCGGCAGCGGATTGACAATGCCGCCGTCAATCAGGTAGCGGCCCTGATACTGCCACGGTTCGCCCAAAATAGGGATGCTGGCGCTGGCGCGAATGGCGTCGGCCACCGGGCCGGAGGAGAAGACCACTTCGTCGCCGGTTAAAATATCGCCGGCCACGGCAAAAAACGGCAAAGACAGGTCGGCAAAGGTGGCGTTTTTCAGGGGTTCGGCCAGATATTTGTCTTTGGCTTTGCGCCCTTTGACAATGCCGGTTCGGGGTGGGAGTTTAAAATCCCAATTGGATAACCTGGTCAGGGTTTTCAGGTAATGGGCGTAGGTTTCGATTTTTTCCGGCGACCAGCCGGCGGCAAAAAACGCGCCGAACAACGCCCCTGCGCTACTGCCGGCAATCATATCGATGGGGATATTTTCTTCAACCAGCACCTTCAAAACGCCCACGTGGGCCAGGCCGCGCGTGCCGCCGCTGGAAAGGGCCAGACCGACGGTGCAATTGGTCAGGCGTCGCACCACGCGCATCAAATCATCAGCCGAATCCGCAATCACCCATACTTTGTCGTCGTCTGCCGAAACATCCAGCCACGCCGGGGGCGCGCCCACGCTCACGATGGTATCGGCCAGTTCTGCCGCTTTTCGGGCTACGGGGTGCGGCGCATCGGGCAGGGCCAGCACCACGTGTTTGAAGACCTCAACCTGATGGCTCAAGCCTTCGGCCAGTTCCGCTTCGGTCAGGTGCCGGCTGTCCAAAATCATTACGCCCAACGGCGGTTCGGCAGACGGGCCGATGACCGCGTTGGGCAGGGGCAGCAACGCCACCGAAGCCTGAAGCCGGGCCTGAAT
>JAJRUC010000157.1 GCA_024278015.1 Chloroflexota bacterium | reverse complement strand
TCTTGTGGTCGCCCAAATTCGGGCTGAAACACAGGGCAACCACAAGGGTTGTCCCTACCCCGAACCAACATATATCAGTGAAAAACCATGTTCGTTTGTGACGCAGTTGAGTATATATACGTAGAATTTATGAACATGTCTTAAAGAAATGATGTGTTTTGCCGATAAGTAATTATGGGGGATTGCGATACGGAGGCGCTTGCCTTAAAATAAGCGCAGCGCACCAGGAAGATCCGAATTTTGGAGTAAACTTTTGGCACAGGTAACTGAAAGCAATTCGACGCGCGGCACAAGCACCCCGGAACAACCTTCCGCGTTGTGGCCGCAACTCTCGATGGCCGCCCTTCAGATACAACAAGCAGAACCGGCGTTGAAAGAGGTATTGCATACGTTTCACACGTGCATGGCGAAAGCAGACATCCACGTTATCCTGTACGCCTTTCATCCCGTCCGGTCAGAAGTAACCCTGCCGCTCTTCATCTGCGTTAGCGCCCCCTCAGCCGCCGAACCGCCTGCTCCCGTCGAGGTGCAGCCCGGCCGGTTTAACACTGTGCCTTTCATCGGGCCAATGATGAAAACGGCCCTCCCCCCTGTTTTCTCGGCCCAAAACCAGGTGTTCCTGGCCGAAATTGAGACGCTCACCCACCGGACAGCCAACCTGACCGCCTGGCCGGCGATGCCCGCCGTTCACGCCCCCTTAATTGTGCGGGGCGCGGTGATGGGGGGCGCAAGCCTGTTCGCGGCGCGTTTTACCCCCGCCGATATTCCGGTCATCGAAATGTTTGCCGGCGCTTTGGCGCTTGCCTTTGACCGCATAACCCAATTTAGCCACTTGCAGCATCAGGCCGAAGATTTGGCCCTGATAAATACCATCAATAAAGCCGTCAATCGGGAAGCCGACCTGGACGAGATAGCCAGGATTCTGTCTAATGAAATTGCCGCCGCCTTCCGCAGTTACGGGGCCACGCTCTACCTGCTGGATGCCGACAAAAAAAACCTGCAAATGCAAAACCTGCATTGGAATACCGATGTTTTTCGGCAACTGGAAAAGCTGATTGGCCTGAAGATACCCCTGTTTAAAATTCCCGTCACCGAACAGAGCTACTATTATTCGGTGCTGGAATCAGACCGGCCCCGCGTCCTTGATACCCCGGCCCAAATAGAAACATTAATCCGTGAATTTGCGCGTCTCCTGCCGGCTTTCCATCGTATAGAGGGATTATTTGAAAAACTGTTGCCCAAAATTGTACGGCTTCTTGATTTGGAGGCGGTTGTCACCCTGCCCCTGACCGCCCAAAACGAAACGGTGGGCGTGCTGGAAATAGCCATCGCCGATAGAACCCGCTTTTCCAGGCTGGATTTGCAGCGTCTGATGAATATCGCCACCCCGTTGACCATCGCCATCAGGCGCCGCCAGGCAGAAGAAAGCGGCGCCCAAAGCGAACATCACTTCAAAACACTGTTTGAACATGCCGCCGATGCCATTCTTATCTTTGATATGGAAGAACACATTCTGGAAGCCAATGAAGAAGCATGCCGGCGGCTGGGCTACACCCGGGCCGAACTGTTGAACATCCATCCGCCGCAACTTGATACCCCGGCCTACGCCGCCAAAATGCCGGAATACGGCCAACGGCTGCAACAAGAAGGCAACATCATTGTTGAATCTGAACACCTGACCAAAGACGGACGCGCCATTCCGGTTGAAGTCAGCGTCAGGATAGTGACCTTCAAGGGCAAACCGGCCATGCTGGCTATTGCCCGCGATATAACTACACGAAAGCGGATAGAACAACAAAACCGGAATTTGCTGGCGGCAGAGCAGGAACAGCGCATGATGGCCGAGACCTTGCAGGAAATATCGCTGGCTTTAACCGCTCAAACCAACTTCGAGCAGGTTTTGGATGAAATTTTGCAGCACGCCCAACACATCGTACCCCATTGCTCGGCCAATATTGCCCTGATAGATGAAGATACCATGCGTACTGTGCGCTACCGGGCCTATCATGCCGGTGCCCCCGACTACAAGAAGCCGGTCATTCGTAAACTGGCCGATTTTCCGCTTGATTATCAAGTGGTGCAAAGCCGCCGGCCATTGGTTATCCCCGATGTGCGGCAAGAACCGCGCTGGGTTATGCTTGACAAATTATATGAAATTCGGGCGCATATCTCTGTGCCGATTGTCTCTGCGGAGCGGAGTTGGGGGTTGCTGCGCCTTGACAGCGACCAGGCAGGCGCGTTTTCTGAAGCCGATGTGCGCCGTCTGGAGCCGCTGGCCAATGCCGCCGCCATCGCCCTGGAAAACGCGCGTCTGGTTGACAACATTCGCCGCCAGGCCGAACAGTTGGATGTGCTGCATCAGGTGTCGCACGATTTGCTGGTTCTGCGCGATTTCGATTCGTTGTTGAGAAAAATTGTGACCGGGGCCATGCAATTATTTGAAGCCGACCAGGGCGTTATCCATTTGTACAACCCGGAGCGCGACCAACTGGAGCAGGCCATCACCGTGGGCATTGACGGCGGCAACTTGCGAAAAACCATCCAACACGGCGAGGGCCTGTCCGGCCGAATTTGGGAGACCGGCGCCCCCTGCGTTGTGGCCAATTACGATACCTGGCCGCATAAACTCACAAACCTGTTCGGTAAAAAGGCGTCGCTGATGGGCGCCCCCATCCGGCAAGCCGATGAATTTATGGGCGTGCTGAACCTGCGGCGAGACACCATTCAGCATCGCCCTTTTTCCAAAAAAGATGCGGCCTTTCTGCATCAATTTTCCGATTTGGTGGCTATTGCCATTCAAAACGGCCGGCTGTTTGATGAAACCCGGCGGCAAACCAAAACGCTCACGGCCTTGTACGATATTTCTCTGGCTGTGGGCGGGGTGCTGGATACGCGCAAACTTTTAGAGCAATTATACCGGCAGGTGCAAAATTTAATGCAGCCCGACAGCTTCGGCATGATTCTGTACGACCGCGCCAACCGGCAAGCCGAAATTGTGATGGCAATGGAAGACGGGCAAGAGGTCTCTGAGGTAGTGGGCATGCGCTTTCCGCTGGATGACAGCGGCCTGAGCGGCTGGGTGCTGCGCTCCCGGCAATCCTTGTTGGTGAATGACCTGCTGAACGATAAAGATATTCCGGTTGCGCCTAAAAACGTTACAGCCAAACAGGTGCGCTCGTGGCTGGGCGTCCCCTTGATTGCCCATGAAAACATCATCGGGGTAATAACCATACAAGCCTTTGGCCCCGATGTATTTGTTGAACAGGACCGCCTCTTTTTAGAGGCTGTTTCGGCGCAGGCCGCCATAGCCATAGAGAACGCGCATCTGTTTGAACAGGCGCAACTGGAAATTATGGAACGGAAATACACCCAAAAAGTACAGGACGTTCTCTATAAAATTTCAGAAGCCATGCACACCGCCCGCAACCTGCGTGAATTACTGGCCCTTGTCCACGACGGCATTCAGCAATTAATGCACGCCGACAATTTTTACGTGGCTCTGCACGACCCCGCCACAGATGTTATTGAGTTTCCGTATTTTGTGGATAAACATGACGAGGCTATCCCCAAAAATCCGGGCCGGGGCCTGACCCGCTATATTCTGGCAAAGGGTGAAGCGCTGCTGCTTACCCCGGAAAAGCTGACCGTTTTAAGAGACGAGGAAGGCGTCATCCCGGTTGGCACGGCGTCGGTTGACTGGCTGGGCGTGCCCCTTAAGGTGAAAGGCCGCACCATTGGCGTGCTGGCCGTACAAACTTACACTGAATCGATTCGGTTGTATGAAAAAGACAAGGATATTCTGGCCTTTGTTTCCACGCAAGTGGCGATGGCTATTCAGCGCAAGCAGGCCGAGGAAGAGATTCGGCGCCGAAACCGGGAGCTGACTTCGCTGAACCGGATTATTGCCGCCTCTGTGGTAACAGCCGAACCGGAGTATATTCTGGAAACCACCTGCCGCGAACTGGCAGCGGCTTTTGAAGTGCCGCAAGCGGTGGCCTGGCTGTTCGATGAGAAAAAAACCGAAGCCCAGGTGGTAGCCGAATTTTGCGCCGCAAACATTCCGTCTTTTATGGCCGCCGTAGCTTCCATCTCCGGCAACAATATTTTTGCAGAGGTGTTAATCAGCAAAGCGCCCCTGGTTATTGAAGATGTGGCCGGCGACCCTCGTCTTGAGGGGCTGCGAGATTTGGTCACGCACCGCAAGATTGTCTCTTTGTTTATGCTGCCCTTGATGATTGATACTGATGTGGTGGGAACCGTCTTTTTGAGTACAACCGTCAAACACTACTTTTCGCCGGAACAGGTTGCTTTGGCCCGGCGCGTTTCAGAGCAGGTTTCCGGCGTGTTGGCCCGCGCCCGGCTCGATAAATCGCACCGGCTGTTGAGCAAAATCATTGAGCAAACCGCCGAAAGCGTGGTCATCACTGATACGCAGGGCCGCATCACCTACGTCAACCCGGCCTTTGAGACCACCAGTGGCCGCCCCCGCGCCGAAGTGCTGGGCAAAAATGTGAACCTGCTTAAAAGCGGCAAACATCCCCCTGAATTTTATCGGGAATTGTGGGATGCCCTGCACGCCGGAAAAGTGTGGCATGGCCGCTTTGTGAATAGAAAGAAAGACGGCAGTTTTTATACCGATGAAGCCACCATCGGCCCGGTGCTGGATGACAACGGCCGGGTAGTCAACTACGTTAGCGTGCAGCGCAATGTGACCCGCGAACTGGCTCTGGAAGAACAGTACCACCAATCGCAAAAGATGGATTCGTTGGGGCGGCTAACCGGCGGCATTGCTCATGATTTTAACAACCTGCTAACCGCCATCAACGGTTTTGCCGAATTAATGCAGCGTCAACTGCCGGAAGACAGCCCGTACCGCAGCATGGTGGGCAGTATTTTGTATTCCGGGCAGCGGGCGGCTAATCTGGTGCGTCAACTGCTGGCCTTCAGCCGGAAGCAAATGGTCAATCCTCAAATTCTGGACGCCAATACCATCGTCATTGAAATGGACAAGATGTTGCAGCGCATCATTGGTGAACACATCGAGTTCAAAACCATGTTAAATGCCGAGCTGTGGCAAATAAAAATTGACCCCTCCCAGCTTGAGCAGATTATCGTCAATATGCTGGTCAACGCCCGCGACGCCATGCCCGACGGCGGCAAATTAACCATTGAAACGGCCAATATCGTGCTGGATGAAACGTATGCCTCCAACTATCTGGAAACGGAAGCCGGGCCGTATGTGCTGTTGAGTTTCAGCGATACGGGCATCGGGATGGATGAACAGGTGCAAAGCCAGATATTCGAGCCGTTTTTCACCACCAAAGATGTGGGCAAGGGGACCGGCCTGGGGCTTTCGACGGTGTTCGGCATTGTCAAGCAAAACGGGGGGCACATTCAGGTTTACAGCGAAGTTGGCATGGGGACAACCTTCAAGGTGTACCTGCCCCGGGCCGTCGAATCGCAGTCGCAAGCCGGCCGGGCCGGCCAGTCGGGAGATATGCCCGGCGGCACAGAAATAATTTTACTGGTGGAAGATGAAGACCTGGTCAGAAGCCTGACCGCGCGCGTGTTGACTGACCTGGGCTACACGGTGCTGCAAGCCTGCAACGGCGTAGAGGCTTTGCAATTGCTTGAAACGCGCCCACACCCCGTCCATTTGTTGTTGACCGACCTGGTTATGCCGGAAATGGGCGGCGATGCGTTGGCAAAAATACTGACAGAACGCATACCCGGCCTTAAACTGGTGTTTATGTCCGGTTACGCCAACCGGGCCGTAATGCAACACAGCATTATATCGCCCGATGATGTTTTTGTTTCCAAGCCGTTTGGGCCGCCGGCCATTGCCCAGGCGGTGCGCAAAGCGCTTGATGCCTAGCGCAAAATCAACAATCATTTTCGTGTGGTTAAAATATATCGATGCGCTCACCGCAGGGGCGCGCGGCGGCGTGCCCCTGCGATATTTTGGGTTGTCTCCCTCAAACGAATATCCCGGTTGGTTTTGCACTAGCGCGCGCGTTATTTCAGATTATCTTTGGGGGGTAGGGGCGGTTCGTGAACCGTCCCTACGGGAGACGTTTGTAGTAGGGGCGCGATGCATCGCGCCCCTACGGCGAATCGGTGACAATTGGAGGTTCGTCTGCCACCGCCGATGAATCCGTAAACCAGGCCAGGGCCAGGGCGCTGCCTGCAAAGCCCAAATAATTCGGCTGCATAAATCGGGAGAGGAAGAAGAAGGCAAACAGAAAGATGCCGTATCCCCACAACATCGTACCCAGCGTGTTGCGGCGCGCCTGTTGATAAAGCAGCCAGACCAGCAGGGGCAGGCCGATAATGGTCTGGGGGATGATGAACGGCCAGTATTCAAATCTGTTCTGCACCCAGCCGAAGGCCAATACCAGATTGCTTGCCCCCCAACCCCAAATCTGGTACCCGGTTTCCCCCTGCCCGGTAGACCAGCGCCACACGTCATCGTACATGGCAAACGGGTTCCAGACCAGCCACGGCCCAATGAGCGCCAAAGCCACTACCGGCAGAGTCCAGGCCCGACGCAGGGCCGTTTTGGTCAATACCCCCCAGCGCGAAACCGGCGGAATGGCTTGCGCCCCCCACACATCCCCCAACAGATACAACAGCCAGAACGGAACCAGAAACCAGGCCGTCGGTTTGGTGGCGCAGGCCAGCCCCAGCGCCGCCGAAGCCCAAAGGGGGTGGCCGCGCCCGGCTTGCGGCGCTGATTTTGCCGCCAGAAACAGGGCCAACACTATCCAGCCCCAAACAAACGGGTCGTTCACCCCAAAAATAACATCTTCGGCCATAACGGGGTTTAGCCCCACCAGCATCAGCGCCAACAGCGATTTTTGCCGGCCCCGCACCAAACGAGGCACAAGCCCCAGCATCAACGCAAAGAGCAGCAAATACACAATGCGCTGGTCGTACCAGCCCCAGGCGGCCCGCATCCCCGCATAAAACGGCGCGGCAGAAACAAACGTCCACGGCAAATAGGGATAGTGATACAGCGCGGTGCGATATTCGTTAATGCCCCACTGGGCCATCGGGGTATTAACGTAATCTTCCACGTATGGATTTTTGCCGTCCAGAAAATATTCGATGGTCGTTTCGGTCTGGATGACGCCGCCGTCGTGGCTGTAGCTCCACGGCACAGACTGGCGTCGAAGGCCAATCAACAGCGCCGTTTTGCCGAACACAAGCAGGCCGATAATGCCGAATATCAGCCCCATCTTCACCCGAAACACCCACTGTTGCGGCTGTTCCGCCAGGCTCAATAGCATATAAATCAGCAACAAGCCGAAGGCCGCCACCCACAGCATCATTGTGACCGGGTCGGTTTGGGGATGTTCCAGCCGGTTCAGGCTCCAGGCGGGCCACCAGCCTTCAACCAGATGGCGCGCATCGGCCAGCCTGTCCGGCAGCACATTATCGGCCAGAGCGTCAATTTCGATTCTGGCGATGACCAGGATGAACAGCAGCAGCGCATCGAATGATTTTTGGGGCAGGGGCCGGTCTCCGCGCCGCAGCCCTGCCCTTGTCCGGTCATTCATCATCAGTTTCTTATGACAAGCGGCAGATAAATGCGAGACCCGGCGCCGATGCTTGCCGGAACGGCAATGCTGCTGCCGGCGGTGTCGCCGTACAACGAGGCGCTGTTGCTGAGCGAATAGATTGTTGCCGCGCTCGATGTTCCGTTGTCAACGGTAACAATGTACGGCCCTTCCGCCGCGCCGGCATCGGTAACCAGGGTAAAGGTAAAGTTGCTCGATGCGGCGACGGTTCCCACCGCCGTACCGTTCACCGCAACGGTCGCGTTGCCGGCTGAGAAATTTTGGCCGGTCACAATGAAACTGCTCCCCGGCTGCCCGGTAGAATGGTTGAGGCTGATGGTTGCGGCGGGGCCGGGCGTCGCTGTAGCGGTTGGGGGCGCTGTGGTAGCGGTTGGCGTGGCGGTACCGCCGCCGGGGGCAGACAGGGTTCCCCACGTGGCGCCGCTGACGGGTTGGTTGCTGAGCAAGGCCGTATCCGAGGTCAGGTCAATACTGCCGTCGGTATTGACCTTGATTTTTGAGAGGGTACTTTGGGCGGGGCTCCCGTCGTAATAAGAATAGAGCAGCCAATCGCCGGCGGGGTTCCAGCCGTGCAGGGTAAGCTGCTCGCTGGTGGTATTGGCGTAGGCGAACCCCAGGATGGTGCCGGTGTTGACATCTATAACCATCAATGCGTTGTATAAATTAAATATACTTTTAAACGCAATCCGGCTTTCATCCGGCGACCAGAATATTTCGGCCACCAGCGGTTCGCTCCAGCCGGTACTATTCAACAAATCAGCCAAAAGTTGTTTGCTGCCGCCATCCTTGTCTACAATGTAGATGCCGTTATGATTGTTGTTGCCGATGCCGCACCCTTCCTGATAGTCGTAAATTGCTATTTTGCCGGTGACGGCCCCCACGTCAAAAGCGTCTACCGCGGGGATGCCGGTGCAAGTGTCTGCCGGGGTGGTGTAAACCGTCTGCTGCGCCGAAAAAGCCAGGTCCGTCCATTGAACACTGGTCAGGTCAAATTTGTAATAAACGCGGCTGCTGTAAAGGACCGGATACCTGAAGTTCATACGATACGTGCCGGAGGGGGTCAACGTGAGG
>JAJRUC010000156.1 GCA_024278015.1 Chloroflexota bacterium | reverse complement strand
GGGGTTTTGAGGGGGATGGTCAGAATAGAGCGCAGCGCCAGCCCGGTTGTTTTATCAACCCCCCTGAAATGGCGGGCATCGGCCAGAACATCGGGCACGTTAAGCCGTTGTTTGTGTTCAACCGCCCAGCCCACCAGCCCCTGCCCGGCGGGCAGCCGCCAGCCGCGCACAATGTCGCTGTGGGGGTCGGTGGCCTGGCGGCACACCATCTCGTCGGTTTGCAGGTCAATCAGCCAGATAGAGCAGCCGGTGATATTGAACAAGGCCCGCACCTCTTCCAGCACGGCGGCCAGCACGCTGTCCAAATCCAGCGAGGCGGTGAAGATGCGGCTCGCTTTGGATAATATTTCCAGTTCGCGGTTGCGCCGGGCCAGGAATTGTTGGGTTTCGATGCGGCTGGTAATATCTTTGCCCGTAGAAACAAAGTGGGTGATTTCGTTTTTGATGTTTGTCAGGGGGGTAATGGTCTTTTCTTCGCTGTACAGGGAGCCGTCTTTGCGTTTGTTGACCACCACCTCTCTGAAAACATGGCCCGCTAAAATGGTGTTCCACAGAGTTTCGTAAAATTCCGGCGGGTGTTGGCCCGATTTCAGCACACGGGGCGTTTGACCCAGCGCTTCGGCGGCGGTGTAGCCGGTCAGTTTTTCGAAGGCGGGGTTTACGTATTCAATAACTCCTTCTTTATCAGTAATGACCACGCTGTCGTCGGTTTGTTGCACCACGCTGGAGAGTTTGCGCAAATTGGCTTCAGCTTCCAGCCGGTCGGAAATATCGCGGAAGGTGCCCAGCAAAACCGGGCGCCGGTTGAGGGTTATCAAATTGGCAAGGACTTCTACCGGCACTTCCTGCCCGTCGGCCCGTAAAACAAGGCTCTCGATGGGTGGAGTGTGCGTTGACGTTGAGCGACTCTGTTCCAGATGGGTTTGGAATGTCTTTTTTGTGTATTCGATGGCGGCGGCGGGGTGCAGGTTTGTTTGGTGCAGGCCGATGATTTCGGCTTTGGGTTTTTGCAACAGGGCTTCAGCGGCGGCGTTGGCCCCGATAATCAGGCCCGATTCGGCCTCGGCCAGAAAGATAGCGTCCGGGGCTTTGTCAAACAGGGTGCGGAAGCGTTCTTCGCTTTCTGTCAGAGCCTGAGTCAACTGGCGCAATTCACTTTCGCGGGCGATGAGGCGCTGTTCGGCTTTGGTGCGTGCAGCTATAATGAGGCCCACTCTGGCCGCCACAAAAATCAACCCGCCGGTGCCCACCAGCCACAGTCCGGCCAGGGCGGTAATGTTCAAAACTACTTCATAACGTTGATGAATCGGCAGCGGGTCAAGCGCGGTTTCAATAAGTGCCGTGCCGGTCATCAGGACGATAATGACCAATGTCCAACCAATCATAATGGCCCACAAATATTTTTTTAAGCGCAAAGGCGTTATACCATACTCGTTGCTCGATGCCATTGTCCTCAATCCGGCTTTCTGAAGCTGCTGAATCGCAACAAGAAGCCATAACTTCTTGAGTGTCATCTTTAAATGAAACTTGCTTCATAATAACACATGCTTAATCATCTGTCTAACGTTTTACGATTTTTACTTTAGCGGTATAATAAGCTCTACGGAGGTAGTGATGAATCTGCGGTGGTGGGGTTTTTTGGGTACAATGGTGGCGATAACCGGGGCGGTGGGCCTGCAATTTGTCTTGACCCAACTGTATCCTTCGGCCTTGACGCAAATATTGCTGCTGGTGTTGGTCTTCATCACTTTTGCGGCGGTCACTATTCCCGTGGCCGGGTATGCAAACCACCGCTTTGCGCTGAAGACATGGCGCCAAAAAGACCCTGCCCGGCTGCTGCGGCAAGGGGGCGAAGCGGGGTTGACGGCCGGGTTGATGGCCTATCTGCAACTGGTTCACGTGCTGGATTGGACCATCGCCGCCGTCCTGATTGGGTTTTTTGTGCTGATGGAAACGTATTTTCTGGCCCGATGACCATTGTCAACCGTAAGGGAACAACCATGAGTAAATCCGCGTTACGAAATTTACCGTCAATTGAGGCCTTGTTGCAAACCCCGCATCTGCCGGACACCGTGGCGCGGTTCGGCCATACTTTGGTGGTAGAGGCGGCCCGCCTTGAACTGGAGGCCATTCGGCGGCGGGTGCTGGATGAAGGCGGTCCGGTTCCCGAAGCGGAGCATATTGCCGCCGGCGTGGCGCGCCGGGTGCAGGCCATCGCCAAACCAACCTTGCAGCCGGTGGTTAATGCCACCGGGGTGATTATCCACACCAATTTGGGCCGCGCCCTGCTCAGCCTGCGGGCGCAACAGGCTATGACAGAGGCCGCCCAAAGCTACAGTAATCTGGAATACGATTTGGCGGCAGGCGGGCGCGGCTCCAGATACCACCACGCCGAAGCGTTGTTGTGTCGCCTGACCGGCGCCGAAGCGGCGGTGGTGGTCAATAACAATGCAGCGGCGCTGGTGCTTTCGCTGAGCGGGTTGGCCCAGGGCAAAGAAGTCCTCATCAGTCGGGGGCAGTTGGTTGAAATCGGGGGCGGCTTTCGCATCCCCGATATTATGCGGCAATCAGGGGCTACCCTGGTTGAGGTGGGCGCCACCAATCGAACTTACATTCGGGATTACGAAGCCAGCCTGCACACCGTCAATACCGGCCTGATTTTACGGGTGCATCACAGCAATTTCCGGATTATCGGCTTTACCGCCGAACCGACTCTGGCCGAATTGACGGACCTGGGCTATCGCTACGGTGTGCCGGTTATGGATGACCTCGGTTCCGGGACGCTGCTGGATACGGCCCGGTTTGGTCTGGCCCACGAGCCGACCATTCAGGAAAGTTTGGCCGCCGGGGCCAGTGTGGTCACTGCCAGCGGCGACAAATTATTGGGCGGGCCTCAAGCCGGGTTAATTTTGGGCAAAGCCGAAATCATCGGGAAATTGAAGAAACACCCCCTCATCCGCGCTTTTCGGGTGGATAAAACCACGTTGGCCGCTTTGCAGGCCACCTTGCTGGCCTATCTGGAAGGCCGCGCCACCGCCGAAATTCCGTTGTGGCGCATGATTGCCGCCGATGTTGCCGGCCTGAATCGCCGGGCCGGAAAATGGCGACGCGCCCTGGCCGTCGCCGGGGCGACAATGACCGTGGTTAATGCGTTTTCAACCGTGGGCGGGGGCAGTTTGCCGGGCCAGCAATTGCCCACCCGCGCCCTGGCCGTCAACCTGCCTTCGCCAAACGCGGTTGCCGCCCGCTTGCGGGCGCTGGAAACGCCCATCATCGCCCGCGTGGAAGATGATGCGCTGCTGCTTGACCCGCGCACCGTGCTGCCGGAGCAGGACGCGGTTTTGATTGACGGTCTGAAATCGGTGCTGGCGGTTTGAGTCAGTAAATTTCCGGTATTGTGTTTATGGGGGCGCGATACATCGTGCCCCCGCGTTAGCTTGACAAGACGGTAGTTAAACTTGAAAGAGTTGGAGTGACAATGAGTATATCCCGAAGCGATGCCCGCAGTCTGTCTGCTGAAGCCTCAAAAAAAGGCGCGGCTATTTTAGGCGGACAGTTATCGCAAAAAGAAGGCCGGTTTGTTATTAATAAAATTGATGCGCTGGAATTACTGGAAAAATACGCCGGGAAAAATATCATTTTCATCATCGGTGAAGTGAAGGACAATGAAACCGGGCAGGTAAAAACCTGCCTGACATGCGGCAGAGATTACATCGATTCAGAGTGTCCGCATTGCGCCCGGGTGCGTTCCCGGCTCAGGGGGTCGCGGTAGCGTTATCTGATATATTTCATTAAATTTTGGCCTATCTGTTTGGTTTGATGGCGCAAAATTCCCAACGGGGTGTTGGTGCCCAGGGCCAGCGAAAGCACCACGCCCTGCCCCAAACTATACGTGTACAAACGATATTGATTCCCTTCGTGCAGACTTTGCTCAAAGCGCGCGTCGCGTTCACCCAAAAAGGCGGCGGCCTGCGAGGCGGCCTCGGCGCTTTCTGCCACCAGCAGAGCCAGCTCCTGCGCCCGGTCATCGGGCATAACGCCGGCTTTGGCAATCAGTTCTGTGCCGACGGTCAGCAAAATTACCTCGGCCCGGATTTCGCTGTTCAAGGCTTTGAGTTGCACCACAATATCAGCCTGATTTTTGTGCAATTGTTCCAGCTTCCAGGAGGGGAGCGCGGGCAGCGAGACGCTTTTTGTGCGGCGCACCGGCGCGCCGGTTGACGGCGTTTCGGTGGCGGGGCGGCGTCTCTCCGGCGGGGGCGCGGGCCGGCGACGGGGGCGCGGGGTATTGGCGGGTTTGAGCCGGGGCCGGGTGCGGCGGGGTTGGGTCGGCTTCCGGGGCGGCAAATCGGGCACTTCGCTTTCCAGACTCAGACCCACCGCCTGACCCACCAGTTTGGGCAGGTCTCCCACAAAAAAGGGTTTGGGTAAAATTCCCTGCACACCCAGATTGACCACTTCTTGCGGGGCATCCTGCCCAATCAGGGGGATAATCATAACGGCTATAGTCGGTTTGGCTTCCCGAATGGCGTTTATCAGCTTCACAGCCGGAATATCGGTCAG
>JAJRUC010000155.1 GCA_024278015.1 Chloroflexota bacterium | reverse complement strand
TCTCTTTCACCCGTTCATCTCTCGATTCAACTCACTTGATTGTCGCTATTTTAGCAGATGAGCAAACTTTTTGGTATGTGCATCATAACCAAGCTCCCCAACAATTGACTCGTTTGATGCGTATGGGGTTAGCCCGCCTTCTTTTTCAGGAAATTGAGGACCATCGGGTCGATGACTTCCCCTTCCTGCCAACGTTCTTCCAGATTTTCCACGCCGCAAAAATCCCGAAACGCCTTGCGCGTGGCTTTGTTGAACCGGCTGGTGATGCCGTCTGTGTAAAACCCCAACGTTTGCAAGCTCTGCTGAACTTCCGAAACAAGGTTCGGCGTTAAAGGGAGTAAATCTTCTTTTGCGGTTGCGCCAAAATACAGATTGTATAATTGGTAAACGCGCGCAAGTTCGGTGATGGGGGTGGGGTGGTCGTCTACCCGCAGGTCGAATAAAATATCGTTGTACCCGCCGTAGCCCCCTTTTGCCCGCACCACCAGCAGGGCCGCGCTCTGTTGGCCGCGTCTGTCGCCGCCGGCGGCCTGACCGGCGGTCAGGGCGGCCAGTAATTTATCGGCCAACGAGCCGGTTGCGCTTTGGAAGGTGGCGGCCAGGGCCTTAACCGTTTCGCCGCTCACCAGAATATTCCCCTGGCAGCAAAAGTGTTCGCCAATAATGCCGCCGGCCCAATCATGACACTCTGCGCCGGTAAAGGTGGCGGCATCGCCCTGGGCAGAGACAATGCCCACCTGACGTTGCGCACGGCCTTCGTCAGCGGCAATTAAAATTTCCAGCGTTTCCTGGGCGGTGTGTCCTTTTGTCAGCAAGGCCAGGCCCTGGGGACCGTAGCTGGTGTTGGCGTAAGATTGGGTGGCAACGGCCCCCACGCCCGCTTTGGCCCAGGGAACCACAGCGCCCACGGCAATAAATTTCGATTGGACGGCAATGCCTAAATCGCCGGTTTCAGGGTCAAAGCCGACAATGGAAAATGTCGATGGATGCGGCACGATACCTGTCTCCTTTTGGGGTGAGCGTTTAGCCGTTGTCTTTTACGGGCCGGCAGGTGGCGTGCAGGTAGGCAAAATCACCCCGGGGCGGCATCAGTTCGGCCACGTCGATGATTTTGTATTTTTCTTCGCCCAGCATCAGATAATCGCCCGTTTTCGGCTCGGTTTCCAGGTTCTGGATACCGCCTACATCACGGCGACCGGGCACAACAATGCTAACTTTATATGTGGTCATGGTCAACTCCTTTACCGGCATTCATTCAACGTCCCCCGAAAACAGTTTTGAAGATAAAACACCTCGTCGCCATCGTCAAATCAGGTTTCTGTAGCGTAGTTTGAAAGACAGGTCAACGGCAATATTGCGCATCACCTGATAGCCCAGGTAGGGGTCTGCTTCGCACAGGTTGATAAACTCTTTGCAATTGATGGACAGCATTGTGGCGGGGGTGGTGGCTTTGACGGTAGCAGACCGTTTGCCGCTGTCAACCAGGCCCATCTCGCCGAAGCTTTGACCTTTGCCCAGTGTCACCACCACGCCATCCGATTTTTGCGTTTCTTCTTCCGGCGCGGTCAAAATTTCTACCGTGCCGGCCTGAATCAGGAAGAAATTATCAGGGGGGGAGTTCAGTTCGATGATGGTACTGTGGGTTTCAAACTGATTGGGGCTGCACAATGCGGCTACTTTATCAAGTTGTTCATCAGACAGGCCGATGAACATTTCGATGCCTTTCAAAAATCGTTTCATTTCCGACATAACACACTCCTGCGTGGTTGCTGGATAATAAAAAGGGAATATGTTTATTATATCACGAATCGATAATTTGTGTTACTTGTTGCCTGTTTTTCGGGTCACGATTCATCATGCGGGGGGCGATGAAACTGCGCCACCTGAACATCTGCCTGAATGACCAGTTGGTTAAACGCCTCAAACAAACTTTTGGTCCGGGCGCACAGTGTTTTCAAAACCTGTTGCTGGTGCAGGCTTTCTTTTTGCTGGTGTTGAATAAAGAGCATCATCGACCGGGCTGTCTGTCTGGCATCGGTGGTCAGGCGTTCCTGATGCGCCAGCAGGTCGGTCAGTCGTTCCACTTCAGCGGCAAGGGCGGCCGTCTCCCGTTGCCGGGACTCATCGGGCGCGGCGGCGGGTTTCGGGTTGCCCAGCGCCCGTTCCAGGGCCGCGTCAAATTCGTCCACGGTAAAGGGCTTTATCAGGTAATCTTTGGCCCCCAACCGAAACGCCCGGACGGCGATTTCTTCAGACCCCTGAAAGGTCATCACAATGGCCGGGACGGAGCATCTTCGTTCCCGCAAATCGGCCAGAATATCCAGCCCGTTTATTTTCGGCAAGTTCAGGTCGGTGATAATCAGGTCCGGGGCTTCTTCCAGCGCTTTGCGCAGGCCGATTTCGCCATCCATAGCGGTGATAATTTCGTACCCTTTTGGTTTTAAAACGTTATTCGCCAAAAAGACAATATTTTCCCGCCGGTCTTCAATTATTAATACCTTCAGTTCGGTCAGCATCGCCGTTCCTTTTTATCGCTATCCGGACTCATCTACAGAAATTATAGCACATAATCGAATTTCAATACATCCAGGACTTACGCAGTTTAAAATTTGACGGATAAAAGTTTTATAATCAAATTTTATTCCCCCTCCCCCTAACCCCCTCCCCCAAATTTGGGGGAGGGGGAATAAAAAATACCGTTTATTTCAAAATCTTGACATCCATTTTCCAGGTACTGCGTAAGGTGAGTACACAATTAGGAGTTTTTTGCTAAAGATTTCTGATTCAAAATCGGTTATAGTGTGTGCATTGATTGAAGCAAGCAAAGTGGACGGTCATTCTTCGGTCCAAAGGCATAGTGGATGCAAGACCAGGCTGGACAGACACGCGCAACATTACAGCCACGGCAAATATTTTGGTTTTGGCTCCCATTGGCGGCCAGTTGGGCTTTTATGACTCTGGAAGGACCGATGATTCAAGCCGCCGTCGCCCGCCTGCCCCAGGCCAAGACTATGCTGGCCGCCGCCGGTATTGTCATCAGCCTGGAAGTGACCATCGAAAGCCCGGTCATTATGCTGCTGGCTACCAGTACCGCCCTGGCCTCTTCGGCCCAGGCCTACCGGCTGTTGCGCCGCTATGTGTTGGTTCTTAACTTGCTGATGACCGTGATAGCCGTTTTAATTGCTTTTGTTGACCCGGTGTTCAATGGCCTTGTGCCGGGGGTAATGGGCATTCCCACGCACATTGCCGAAGTGGCCCGGCCCGCCCTGAAGATTATGACCCTGTGGGCGGCGACCATTGGTTGGCGACGCTTTTATCAGGGCATCCTGATTCGATTTGGGCATACCCGGCAAATGGCCTACGGCACGGCGGTTCGATTGCTGTCCGGGCTGGTGGTGGCCGTCAGTCTGGTATTGTTCTCGTCGCTGCCGGGGGTGGTGGTCGGCGGCCTTACCTGGATGACCGGCGTTTTCTCCGAATTGCTGTACGCCTGGCTGGCGGCCCGGCCCATCATTCGCGCTCACCTCAGCGGCCCGGACGCGCCCAATCGACGCCCCCCCCTAACTTACCAAACCGTCATTAAATTTCATACCCCGCTGGCGGCTTCATCGGTTTTGAGCCTGCTGGCCCAGCCGATGATTAGCGCCGGCCTGGCCCGGATGGCTTTCCCGGCAGAGAATTTGGCCGCCTGGCCGGTTATCTTCAGCGTGCTGCTTTTCTTCCGCAGTTTCGGGCTGGCCTTGCCGGAAATGATTATCGCCTTGCTCAATCGGTCTGAAGCGCTGGCTCCATTGCGACGATTCAGTTTTCGGGTGGCGGTGGGGGCCTGCCTGGCCCTGGGTATTGTTGTTTTCAGCCCGGCATTGGTGCTATACTTGCGACACATTACCGCCATTTCAAATGAGTTGACTCAATATGTCGTTCCGGGAGTTTTATTTGGGATAAGCCTGCCCGCTTTGACTGCTGTTCAAAGCTGGTTCAGGGGGATACTGATGGTCGGCAGCGCCACAAACAATGTCTATTGGGGTATGGGCCTCAATTTGCTGGCGACCGCCGCGTCGTTGGCCGTTGGCATCAGCCTGCAATTTCCCGGCGCGCCCGTCGCCGCCATTGCCCTGAGCCTGGGGATGATTGTTGAAGCATTGTATTTGTGGTGGCGCGTGCGCCCCCTGCAAATGAATATTTTGCAATCCGCCTTTGAATTTACTTAACGTTAAACCTTGCTTGAAACTGACTTTGTAACAGCCGCGCCACTATAAAATCTGAATTCGGGGTAAATAAAATTATGCTCAAACAACACAAAAACAGTCTCAGATAACACAGATTTTTGGTTTTTTTGATTTCATCTGTGAAAATCTGTGCCCACAGGGCAATATAATCAGGGCTTACACGGTTGCGGTATTTTACCCCCCTCAATCCCTGATGGAGAAACCGCTTCGCGCCCTCAAGCGGAGGGAATTAGTACCTCTCCCGATGTCGGCGGACGCGAAGCGGGGAGGAGGTAGAACACCGCGATTTACTGCAACTGAGTGAGTTCTGATAATGTTCATCTGTGAATAACAAACCTTATCCCGAACTGAGGCATTAAAGGATGCTCCTTATGACTACAACCAATCGAACTGCTAACCGAAGCCGCCGGCAGCGAAAATCTGTCCCCACCCCGGTTGCGCCCGCCGGATTGTCCGGCGGGGCGTACCGCCCCCTGAAGGCCGCCGATGTGTAACGCATCCATCAGGCTTCGCTGGACGTGCTGGAACAGGTTGGCCTTGAAGTGCCCCCCTCCGAGTGCCGGGAAATCTTCCGGCGGGCCGGGGCGGTGGTTGACGATGACCGCAACCGGGTGTTCATCCCCCGCTCAATGGTGGAAGACGCCCTGGCGGCGGCTCCCTCCGAGGTTGTCCTGTGCGGCCGGGACCCCAAACACGATATGACCCTCGGCGGCGCGCGGGTTTATATGGGCACCGGCGGCGCGGCAGTGAATGTGCTGGACATCGACAGCGGCCGTATCCGCGAATCGACATTGGCCGATATTGCCCGCATTGGCCGTCTGGTTGATGCGCTGGACAACATTCACTTTTACCTGCGGCCATGCGTGGCCCGCGACATCCCCGCCGAAAATCTGGACCTGAATACCTTTTACGCCGCCGTGAGCAGCACGGCCAAACACATCACCGGCAACGCCTTCACCGTGTCGTCCCTGCGAGACATCATCGACATGGCCGCTATGATTGCCGGCAGCAAACAAGCCTTGCAGGAACGGCCTTTTATCTCCTTTGTCACCAGTTGGACGGTCAGCCCGCTGCGTTATGCCCCTGAAACGGTGGAGGTGTTGACCGAGGTGGTGCGCCGGGGCCTGCCGGTTTTCCTTTCGTCTGCGCCCCAGGCCGGAGCCACCGGCCCGGCGGCTTTGGCCGGAACGCTGGTGCAAATCAACGCCGAAGAGCTTTCCGGGTTGACGTACACCCAGCTTGTCAAGCCGGGCGCGCCGGTGGTGCCGGGCTACGTGCCCTCCGTGTCAGATTTACGCACCGGCAATTTCATCGGCGGGGCGGCGGAATTTGCCCTGATGCACGCCGCCGTGGCTCAATTGG
>JAJRUC010000154.1 GCA_024278015.1 Chloroflexota bacterium | reverse complement strand
TGCTGGGCGCGGTAGATGATGACGTAATCGGCCCGCAAAGCGACATCGTTGGTGTAGAAATTTTCGCCGCGCCCGGCAAAATAGGGCAAAAAGGTTTGCGAAGGCGTGGAGGCAACGTACAGATTTTCGGCGTCGGGCTTTTGATTCAGATAATCGGCGGCCAGTTCCATCCCCTCTCCCCAGCCGACCAGCGTGGTTTCCACGGCGCGGGGCAATCCGCCCAGCAACGGGTTAAAATAGGCCAGATAATAGGGATGCCACGGCAAGGCGATGGCCGCCTGCACCGCCACCAGCGCCGCCATTCCCCATTGATAAATTTTGAACTTTGAATTATAAATTATGAATTGTAACCCCAACACGGCCAGCACATCGAAGACAGGGAACAGGGGCAGCAGGTAGCGGTCCTGTTTTTTAGGGCTGAGGTTGCCAAACAGCAGCAGGGCGATGGCGTACAGCCACAGCAAAATCAGCAGCGCGGCGGCAGGGGTAAGGGGCTGCCGGCGGCGGGCGATGAGCGGCCGGACCAGCGCCGGCAGGCTGAGCGCCAGGCCGATGCCGGTCAAGGGGGTCAATCGAAAGGGGAGGACAGTTATGTAAAACCACAGGCCGGGGTCTTTGGTGGCCCGGCCCATAAAATAGACCAGATGCCCCTCGTCCACCTTGCCGAAGGTTTCGGCCAGCATGTGGCGCACCGTGCCGAGGGGGTCAACCCACATAGCGGGCCACAAGGCCACAAACACAGCCAGGGCCACCAGCCCCCAGGCCGCCAGTTCCAGCCCGCGCCGCCGGGCCAACGCGCCATCAAAGCGGCGATTGGTGATGGACACCCGCGCCCAGTCTCCGGCAAAGGCCAAAATCGCGGCCAGGGCCATAAACTGCCCCGGCGCTTTGGTCAGGGCCGCCAACGCGCCCATCACCGCCGAAAAAAGGAACATCCGCCGCCCGCCGTTACGCAGGTACAGAAAGATACCCAGCATCGACAGGGTCATGAACACGCTCACCGGGGCATCGCCATGCACCACCCGCGAATGGGCCAGCAAGAAGGGGTCGAAGGCCAACACCAGCGCCGCCCCCGCCGAAAGCCACTGCGCCCGGCGGTCGGTGCGCCGGGGGTCCAGCCAGCGGCGCAGCAAAACGTACAGCGCCGGCGCAAACAGGGCGGTCAGCAGGGCGTAGGGCAGGCGGGCCATCACCATCACCTGCCGGATGTCGCTATCGACAAACGCCGAAAGGGGCAGCGTCGTCGCCCCGGTCAGACGCTCGAAAGCCCATTGGGCGGCCATGCCCAGGCCATCGGCCCAGCTCATGGTCACGCCGGGGTAAAAATGCCAGTACGTCGCCCGAAAGTCGCCACGCAAAAAAGCCTGCACCACGGCGCTGCCGGCCACAAAAATATTGGTTCGCTCGTCGCTGGTTAAAAATTGGCCCAAGCCAAAAATGCGAGGCAACAACGCGATAAAAAACAAACTCACCGGCCACGCGCGCGAAACTGCTTTCCAAACTTTTCCCATATTCAAAACCCGTCTACCCGTGTTGCGTATTACGCTTCTCCGCCACGCGGCAATAGATTTCCACGTATTGTGCGCTGATAACATCCCATGAAAATTGATTTTCGGCAATTTTGCGGCTTTCGCGGCCCATGCGGGCGCGTTCCGCCGGATTATCCACCAGCCGGCGCAGCCGGTCGGCCAGCCGGGCCGCATCCTTGACCGGCACCAAAAAGCCGTTCCGGTTGTCTGTGACCAACTGGTTCATGCCCGGCGCGTCGGTGCCGACCACCGGCAGACCGCAGGCCATTGCTTCCAGCACGGTGTTGGGCATGCCCTCCCAAGTGGTAGCCGTCACAAAAATATCGGCCCGGCGATAATAATTGAGCAGGTCAGGATGGCCCACCCACCCGGCGAAGGCCACAAATTTGCTCAAATTCCGGTCAATGACCATCCGTTCCAGGGCCGCCCGGCGCGCCCCCTCGCCCACCACTTCCAGCGCAAAGGGGGTATCGGTCAGGGTTTTGAGGCGGGCGACGGCCTCTATCAGCACCTCCGGAGATTTGGAAGCGACCAGCCGTCCGACGTACAACAAGCGCACGGTCTCGGTGGGAGCGGGTTCCAGCGGCGGGGTAAACAGGCTCAAATCGATGGCGTTGGAAATCACTTCGATGGGCACGGGCGCACTTTTTTGGGCGTGGCTGCGCAAGCCGTTGGAGACGGACACCACGGCAGCGGCATCTTTCAGCAGCCCCCGAAAAGCCGGGCGCAAAAGTTTATAGGCCGTGGCAAAGCGTTTGACTTCGTCGGTGGGCACATCCGCGCCGCGCAGAGAAACGATGTACGGCAGGCGATGGGTGCGTTTCAGCAACCAGCCCACCGGCCCATCGGGGATGGCAAAGAAGATGTGAACCACATCGGGCTGAAATTCGCGGGTGGTACGCAGACAGTGCCACATGGCGCTGGCTACAAAGGTGCCCATCTCCCAAATTGATGAATAATCTTGCCGGCGACGGCCCACCGGCACGCGCCGCACCTCAACGCCGTTGATAAATTCCAGCGGCTTCAGGCCGCGAATGGGACTCATCAATTCCCAGGTGAGGGCGGTGTTTCGCAAAATAAAGCCGATGAGTAACAGCAGCGTGCCCAACAGGGTAAAGCCGTGGTCGCTGATGTCTTTGCCGAAATTGATTTTGATGTAGGCCAGATAGACCCAAAAAGCGATGCCGGCCAGCAAAGACAGGTTGCCGAACAGGCTGTAAAGCTGGGTGGGCCGGGCCGTCACCACGCGCACGGTGTGTCCAAACTCCACCAGTTTTTCGGCGATTTTCCGGCTGGCTTTGCCGCCGCCCGCCCCGATGGGGGGATATTCGTAATTAACAATTAATATACGCATCGTTTTTTGTGTGCCGCTCAAGCCCAGTCAACAATCGACTGGTCACTGTGTTCTCCGTTTTCAGTACCGTAATTTTAAACCATTTAAACCGGTTGGCAAAAACCCGATTTCTCATCTAATATTAATCCTGTTTTCAGGTTTCTTTAAGGCTTTGGTTTTATAATGTCATCATGGTTCGGTTGGCAGCCGAATTACAAGCAAAAAATATCCTCCCTCCCTCAAAAACCGGCGTCGTGGCAGCGCCGGTTTTTACTTTTAGGACTTACGCAGTTGCAACATTTTACCCCCCTCAGTCCCTGATGAAGAAACCGCTTCGCGCCCTCAAGCGGGGGAAATTAGCTCCTCCCCCGACAGCGGGGGACGCGAAGCGGGGAGG
>JAJRUC010000153.1 GCA_024278015.1 Chloroflexota bacterium | reverse complement strand
CGGCGGCGCGGCGCAGCGATGTCGCGGCCTCAGCCGGCCGGTCCAACGCCGCCAGGGTTTGGCCCAACGCCACATGCACGGCAGCGATGTCCGGATGTTGCGCGGCGGCGGCGGCAAATTCACGGGCGGCGGCTTCAAAATCATTGGCCGAAAGGGCGGCCTGACCGGGAGCCAGCCATTCGGCCAAATCTTGCTGCTGCCGGTACAGGTCATCGTAATACGCGCCTTCGTCGCGGCTCAATTCCTGATGCTGCACAAATACGCCCAGGGCCACCACCCGCTTGAAGCCCATGTTTTTCAAACGGCCGTACATATCGAGCAAGGCGTCACCCAGGGACAAATCGGCATTAATGCCGCCCACCACCCGCGCCGGATGCGTTTTTAGCAGCAGACAAAAGCCGCCCAGATACAGCGTTTCCTGCCATTGTTCGCCAAATTCCGCCAACCGCCGGGCCGCCGGCGTTTGAAAATCGTCGCCGGCCGCCTCAATTTGCTGGGCCGCCGGGGCAATATTTGCCACCGGACCAACGGCGGCGATGGTCGGGTCGGCTTTAGCCACGGCCAGCAGGGTAGGCAGAGTCTGCGGCGACAGAGTCACATCGGTGGAAAGCAGGATGACCGTCTCCATCCGGGACGAGAGGATGGTAGCCAGCGCTTCTGCCGGAGACAGTTTCAGGTGGGTAAGGGGCAGGTCGGTGGTTGGGGTTGCCGGCAAGTTCGGCGCGGCCAATTGAATGACCACCGATTCCGCGTCCACTACATCTGCCAGATGATGCAGAAAGTCGTCCAGGTCGGCGGCGGGCTGGTCTGCCGGCGCAGAGAGGAGCAGCGCCGTGGCGCACGGATGGGCTTCCAGGGCGGAAACAGCGGACGCATCGGGCAAGGGCAAAAAGTGCAACGAGGTGTCTGCCGGGAATTTGACCAGCGACAGATAATTTTGTCCATAGGGCGTTTCCGGGGCGATGCTCCATTTTTGCTTGAAGAGTACCCAGTTTTGCTGTAAACTGTCGCCGTAATTAATGCCCGCGCCAATGAAGGTTTGGCTGCCGGCGTGATGCACAAAGGCATCGAGCGCAATGCGGGCCTTGAAACCCATGCCGGCGGCCCGCAGGCAAAAATCATCGTCCTCAAAATTACCGTTGCCGTAACGCTCGTCCAGGCCGCCCAGCCTGTCGATGACGGCCCGCCGGGCCAGCAGGCAAAAACCGACAATGCGCGGAAATTCGGTTGATTGGCCGGCGTGGCCGGCTGTCCAGCGGGCAGCGAAGCCGGGCATATCGTCCAGGGCGCGATAGGACACGTCGATTTGCTGCGGGCCGGAAATATTATTCGTCACCGGGCCAACCAGGCCGGTTTCGGGATAATTTTGCAACACGGCCAGCATGTTCGCCAGCCAGCCGGCTGTGACCACGGTGTCGTTGTTAAGCAAAACAATGTGGTCGCCTTGCGCCAGAGCCAGCCCTTGATTGTTTCCGGCGGCAAAGCCCCGATTTTCGGCATTGGCGATGACCCGCGCGCCGGGATGCGAGGCTTTGTACCGGCGCAAATACGCCGGCGTGCCGTCGGTGGAGCCGTTATCCACAACGATGATTTCGTGCGGCTGGGGGGTATGCTGTTCTATGCTGAGCAAACAACGTTGGGTATGTTCAAGCTGATTATGAGTGAGGATGATGATGGAGGTCACATCGGTTTGGGGCCGGCGGGGTTTTTGGCAAATAGCCAGGGCGTATTCGCCGGTGAAGGTTGGGGCGCGTTCCGGCGACAGACTGTCGGCAAAGAATTTGTCATCGCGCTGGTACAACAGTTGCACATCCTCAAAGAAGCGGGACAGGTAATTGCCGAAAGTGCCTTGCTGGAAATAGGCCACGTGATGCGGGTTGCCGACCGGCCCGCCCAACGGGGTAGACATAATCAGCGTGCCATCCTCGTCCAGCAGGCGCACAATCTCGCCTAAAAATTGTTCCCCTTCCACAATATGTTCTATCGTTTCAAAGCTGACCACCATATCAAACGACTTGTCGGGGTACGGAATATCCCGAATATCCATTGTTTGGAAAGTCAGGTTATCGCGCCGGTAATGATTTTGGCTATAGGCAACCGTTTCGGGTGAAATATCGCCGCCGGCCACCGATTGCGCGGTTTGGGCCAGCAAATTGGAGCCGTAACCCGCGCCGCAGGCCACATCCAGCACGCGCTTGCCCTCTACCAGGGGGGCCACGTAGTTGTACCGCGCCCAGTGTTCGCGCATAACCTGCCGGTTCATGTTGGGAGCCAGAGGCATGGCCCGCTCGCCGGTGAACAAATCATGCGCCTGATACCCCCGCGAAAAATCTTCGCCGGCGGCCATTGCCTGCTTTACGGCGCGGTAAAAATCGGCCACGCTGTCTGCGCACAGATGGGGCACAAATCGATTGACCTGAGCCGGGTCCCAGTTCCACCACTGCAATTCAAGGAGCATGGCTATTTCTGCTTCAGAAAAGCGATAGCTGATGACCTTGCCCGGATTGCCGCCAATAATGGCAAAAGGCGGCACATCCTTTGTGACCACCGCGCGGGCGGCGATAACCGCGCCGTGCCCCACCGTAACGCCGGAAAGGATGACTACGTCGTCGCCAATCCAGACATCATGGCCGATGGTCACATCCCCTTTGGAGGTGGGCAGGGTGGGCAAACCGCGATTATTGGCGTTAGGCCAATCCTGATTCATCGGCGGGGAAGGGAAGGGGTAGCTTGTAACCCAGTGATGGCGATGGTTGCCGCCGAGGTATATTTTCACGTTATCGGCAATGGAGCAATAGCGGCCGATTTTAAGTTTTACGGCTTCGCCCCACCAGCGAAGCACCGGCTTGCCGTAGGTAAATTCGCCAATTTCAAAACCATATTTGGCAATACTGTCTGCCATAATGTGTCTGGTATAAATGGAACCGGCTGTCATTTGCGGCCTCCTGTCTTCAGTCTGCGTTGCCGTCGCCGGGGTTTTGCCGGTGAGGGCGGCCAGTTGCTCAAGGGCTATCTCCAGCCCGATTGTTTGCGGGGCGATGGCCCGTACCTGCTCAAAAATATCAAACGCTTGCTCAAAATCTTGCTGTTCGATAGCCAAATTGCCTTTCAGAATCAGCAAATCGGCATCGGTGGCGTGGGTCTGCAACGCTTGCTCAATGACCTCGGCGGCCTGCGGGTACAGTTCCCGCCGCAGGTAGTCCTTCGCCAGGGTCACGGCAATTTCTTTATTTTTGGGCGACAGGCGCCGGGCCGCTTCCGGGTCTTGCTGCACGGCGGCGGCAGCGTCACAAGGCAAACCGATGGCATCTACGACTGACGATGGAAGTTGTTTCTTTTGCGCCCAGGCATTTTTGATGGCCGCAATCAGCAAAGAGACCACCCGTGCGGAAGCGCGGCCCCGGCGATAATGCGCGTCTGCCAGTTTGCCCATAGCCAGCCGCCGGTCAAAGGGGAGTTCGCGGGCCTGGCGCAACGCCTGCCGCACGGACGGCACATTGAGCCGGGGCCAGGTGACGCCCTTGTATTGCGGCAAATAGGGCAGCATGTCGCCCTCAACGGCGATTCTCCCCTGACCGGCCGGGATGAGTATCGCCCCGTCCGGCGACAACGACAGCACATCGGCGGCCTGATTCCAGTCCTCGGGCGCGATAACCACCTTCCGCCGGAAGGTAGCTTCGACCACCGGCGCCGAAATAGAGACATCAGCGGCGACATAAATATCGCAGCTATCTATCAGCCGCATAATGTCAAGGCGAGTGCCCAACGCTTCATCGACAATAATTTTGGCGTTGGAACGAGTTTTTTGGCGCAGGCCGTCAATCAAATTCGCCAAATCTCGCCGGGGCCGGCCCGGTATCGGATGCCAGGCGGGATAGTTGACCCGCAAATATAATTCAACCGGGTCGTTTTCTGAAAATTCTTCCAGATAAGCCTGAATGAGGGCCTCCCAGCGACGATTTGGCGAAAAAGTGCCTATCGACAGAAAGCGAAAGTTCCGGTCAGGACCGGGTTGACCGGCATTAATGGGGACAATCGGCAAAAATTGCCACATATGCAGGCCGGCCACACCGCTGACAAGGTCTGGATTGATGCCGGCATCAATCCAGGCGGCCCGTTCAGTTTCGTTCATAACACAGAGCCGATCCATACGGTTGCAAATATCAATCCAATCTGCCGGGGCATTATCGCCCACAAAGCCGGTCAGCATCAGGCGCACGTGCGGCTCCGGCAATTGAACCTTCAGCCAGTCTTCCGCCGGATTGTGGAAGAAGATGGCCGTAACCGGCGGGGTGACGGGCGTTTGCTCAAGCTCCCGGAAGAAATCAAGGTCGCAATCATCAATGCCCGGTTGAACATCATTCACGGACACCACCTTGATGCTTGCGCCGGCATTGTGCAAGGCTTTAACCCAGGCTCTGGCCCCGCCCGCCAGCCCGGTTCGGTTGTAAAATGCTGAAACAAAAATTATGGTGCCGGGAATTTTCACGTCCATACTATTTCACTTCCGTCAATTCACTGGTTGAATAAAAGTTGATTGTCTTTTTGATGGCGGCGGTTAAATTTACCCGAATCGCCAGACCCAATCCGGATTTGGCTTTGCTCACATCGGGCACATATCGATTGGGTGGCAGGCCGGTCCGGGGCGATTGCCTCACCACCACAGCCGGTTTGTACGGAAAACACCCGCTCACCGTATCGGCCAGGTCCTTGATGCTTGTCGCTTCATCAGAGCCGACATTATAGACATCGCCGGCGGGGCCGTTGACCAAAATTGTCAGCAGCCAAATCACCCAATCGGCGGCGTAAAGATAGGCCCGGCAGGGCGTGCCGTCGCCGTTGACCACAATTGGCCCGCCGCGCAAGCCGTCGTGGATGAAGTTGCCGATGGCGTAGTGAATATCCAGCGGCAAGTGCGGGCCGACGAAGGAGAAACAGCGGGCAATTTTGGTTTCCAAACCGTATTTGTGAGCGTAGTACCCGCACAGAAATTCGGCGGCCCGTTTGGCCTCTCCCCAGGCCGATTGCGGGTCTGCCGGGTTGGGCGCGCCGGGATAAGTTTCGGGGATGCGGGCCATCTCGGCGGGCTGCCGGCCGTACACCGCCCCGGAGCTGGTAAAGAGAAACTTTTTGGCCCCGCAGTTCAGGGCAAAATCGAGCGCGCGGCGCGTACCTTCAACCAGGGTATCGAACTTGCGCAGCGGGTCTTCGTGGTTGAAGGTGGCCCGCGCCGACGTGGCGGCGGCGTGGATAACGTGTGAAAAATTACCCGCCGGAAAGACGAAATCGCGCACATCG
>JAJRUC010000152.1 GCA_024278015.1 Chloroflexota bacterium | reverse complement strand
GGGCCGTGCCGGGCCGATAAATCGGCCACCAGGTTTTGGGCGCGCTCGTAGCTTTCGGCAAAGGTCTCGGCGGGCCGGTTCCACCAGCCTTCTTCGTTGAGCCACGCCGGCAGGGTGAACTGCGGGTATCGGGCCTCAAAAAAAGCGCGGGCCGGCCCCGGCAAGCCGACATTTTCTTCCGTATCCGGGTTCAGCAGCCAAATGCCGCCCACCTCGTGCAAATCATCTCTGGCGATGGGGGCAAGCTGCGCGGCCCGGGCAATGGCAGCGGCGGTGTCCATAGCCCGCACCATCAAACTGGAATACAAGTGCGTCAACCGAAAGCCGGCCAGGTTTTGCGCTTCCGCATCGCGGGTAGTGGGGGTAATGCCCCGGCCGTTCGCCAAAAAATCGGCCGCCGGCCCAATTTGCCGCCGGCCCAACTCACTTAATTCCGGGTCTGCTTCCCGGCCCACGCTGTAGCCGGTTCGTTCATATAGCACATTATTGTTCGATTGCGCGTGTCTGATAAAATATAATTGCATCGGGTTCGCCTCCATAAAAATCGCACAGTTTGCTATTGTAACCGATAATTGCGCAAACCGGCAAGCGCCCCGATTCTTTTTCTTTGCCCCGAACCATGAATAATGATATAATTTCTGTATCTCACCATGCAGGAGATTCCGTTTATGCCCAAACTGTCTATGGCCGAAGTTGAAAACATCGCCCACCTGGCCCGTCTTAAACTAACCGAAGATGAAAAGCGGTTGTTTCAGGAGCAGCTTTCTTCGATTTTGCGCTATGTGGAAATGCTGAACACGCTCGATACCGCCGGCGTGCCTCCCACCACCAGCGCCCTGCCCCTTGACAATGTGATGCGCCCCGATGAAGCCCATGCCGGTCTGTCTCCCGCAGACGCTCTGCTCAACGCCCCGGACACCGCCGCAGGCAGCTTTCGGGTGAAGCAGATTTTACCTTAACCCGCCCGAAATGGATACAAAATGACCGACTCGCTCTTTCAATTAACCATCGAACAAGCCCAGGCCCGTCTGAGCCGCAAGGAAATTTCCGCCGTTGAGCTAACCGAAAGCGTCCTGAACCGCATTCTGGCCGTCGATAATCAGGTAAAAGCCTTTCTCAGCTTGCAGCCGGAAGCCGCCCTGGAGGCCGCCCGCCGGGCCGATGACCGCCGGGCCGCCGGCGATACCGCCCCCCTGCTGGGCATTCCACTGGCAATCAAAGACAGCATCATCACCAAAGGCGTGCCCACCACCTGCGGCTCAAAGATTCTGGAAAATTTTGTACCCCCCTACAACGCCACCGTCATAAAAAAACTGGGCCGGGCCGGGGCCATTGTGCTGGGCAAAACCAACACCGACGAGTTTACGATGGGGTCTTCCACCGAACATTCCGCCTTCTTCACCACCAGCAACCCCTGGAACCTGAACTGCGTGCCCGGCGGCAGCAGCGGAGGCAGCGCCGCCGCCATTGCCGCCCACGAAGCCCTGGGCGCGCTGGGCACCGACACCGGCGGCAGTATTCGCCAGCCCGCCGCCTTTTGCGGCGTGGTCGGCCTTAAACCAACCTACGGCCGGGTCAGCCGATACGGATTGATTGCCCACGGCTCATCGCTGGACCAATGCGGCCCGCTGGCAAAATCTGTGGCCGACGCCGCCCTGCTGCTGCAAACCATCGCCGGACACGACCCCCGCGACTCAACCACATTGGACCGGCCCGTGCCCGCCTATTTCGATGACCTGAAGCGCAGCCACGGCTTTAAAGGCTTGAAAATCGGTATCCCCCGCGAATACTTCATTGAGGGCCTGGCCCCGCCGGTGGAAAAAGCCATGCGGGCCGCCATCGCCCTGGCCGAAAGCCACGGGGCCGCGCCGGTAGAAATCTCGCTGCCGCACACCCAATACGGCATCCCCGTTTATTACCTCATCGCCACCGCCGAAGCCTCTTCCAACCTGTCTCGCTACGACGGCGTGCGCTACGGCCTGCGCGCGCCCGGCGACGATATGTGGCAAACTTATTTTGAAACCCGCGCCGCCGGCTTCGGCCCGGAAGTGAAACGGCGCATTATGCTGGGCGCGTATGCCCTTTCTGCCGGGTACTACGATGCCTACTACCTGAAGGCCCAAAAAGTACGCACCCTCATCCGGCGCGATTTTGAGGCCGCCTTCCGGCAGGTTGATGTGATTTTTGCCCCGACCACCCCCGATGTGGCCTTCGCCAAAGGAGCAAATCTGGATGACCCGCTCAAGATGTACCTGAGCGATGTTTTTACCGTGATGGCGAACCTGGCCGGTATCCCCGGCATCACCGTGCCGGCCGGGTTCTCCGCCGGCTTGCCCATCGGCTTGCAGATTTTAGGCCCGGCCCTGGGCGAAAGCGCCATTTTGCAGGCCGCCCACGCCTTTGAACAAGCCGCAGACCGGCACCCCCCCATCCCCCCAATTTAAAAAAAGGAGCGCATAATGCCCGACGAAATCTTTATCAGCTATTCCCGCCGAGACCTGAGTTTTGTGACCAATCTGCATCAGGATTTAATCCGACGCGGATTTTCGGCCTGGTTTGACCAAACCGATATTGCGCCGGGCGACCAGTGGCGAGAGGCCATTGTCAAAGGCATTATGGAATGTAAACTTTTTCTGCTGGCGCTTTCGCCCGATTCAGTTGCCTCTAAAAATGTGCGCAAGGAAATTGACCTGGCCGAGCGCCACGGCAAACCGATTGTGCCCGTTATGTGGCGGCAAACCGATTTTCCGCCGGCGATTCAGTACCAACTGGCGGGCGTGCAGTACCTTGATTTTAAAGAGACGGAATCGACGGAAAATTTTGACAAACTGGCCCGCGTGCTGAAGAAACTTCTGGCCGGCGCGTCAATGGCCGAAGCGGCCCGGGGCGCGCCGGTGGTCGAATCTCAGGCCGGGCCGGCGGCGGTCCGGCAGGCACCACCGGCCGGCGGCCGGCGGGCCAACCGCCTGGGCGGGGGGCGCTTGCAACAAAAAGCCGGCCCCGGCCCGGCGGCCACCGGCGGTATGGTCATCGCCAGAGTCGTCACGCCGTTAGCCCTGGATATCGAAGCCCAGGATATTGTCAATGCGGAATTGCAGTGGCTTTTTACCGCCGCCGAACACTTTTTGGCCGTCCGTCGGGGCGATAAACCCGCCGCCGGCCCTGTCCCTGTAGCCATCCCCCCCGGCGCGGAATGTCGGAGCGGGGCCAACAACACCCTGCCGGCCGGCGACGATTTTTCGCTGCAACTGGCCGAAGGGCAAGTCAAAAGCATCATCAAGCAAATTAACATCTACCTGCGCAATCTGACCTTTGAGCTGGACAAGGAAGCCATGCTCGGCGGGGCCGCTGCCGCCAACGTGGCCCTGATGAACTCTATCCGCGCCCAACGTCGCTCTATCATTGAACGCGCCCAGGAACTGGCCCAGGTTATCAAACAATTGTACGGGGTGATGGTTTACAGCCCGGAAGAACTGGCCGGATTGTTAAATTAGAGGAGAACTTATGACCGCAGACGACGTTTTACGCGAACAATTGTACTTTTTGCTGCGCGGCGGCAACGCTCACTTATCATTTGAGCAAGCCGTGGCCGATTTTCCGCCGGAGCGCATCAACACCCGCCCCCCGAATGTATCTTACACGCCCTGGCATTTGCTGGAACATTTGCGGCTGGCCCAACGGGATATTCTGGAATTTGTGCGCATACCCGGACATACATCGCCCCCCTGGCCGGAAGGCTACTGGCCCGCGCCGGACGCTGTGGCCGATGAGGCCCGGTGGCAGCAAACCATCGCCCGGTTTCAGGCCGATTTGCAGACCTTGCAGGAAATGGTCAACGACCCGCGCACCGACCTGACCGCGCCCCTGCCGCACGCGCCCGATTACACCGTTTTGCGGGAAATTCTGCTGGTGGCCGACCACAACGCCTGGCACATCGGCGAGTTTGCCATTTTACGGCAGGTGATGCAAACCTGGCCGGAAAAAGCGTAGCTATCCCCCCAAATATATGCGCGGAACGCGGGCCGCCAGGGCCGTGACCACTTCGTAATTGATGGTTTCGGCCCAGACGGCCACCTCGTCCGCCGAAATTTCCGCCTCCCCCTGCCGGCCGATGAGGACAACTTCATCCCCCTGCCGCACGCCGGGGATGTGGCTGACGTTGATGGCGGATTGATCCATACTCACCCGCCCCACCAGCGGCGCGCGCCGCCCCCGCACCAGCACCTCCCCCCAATTAGCGGGGGCGCGCCGGAAACCGTCGGCGTAGCCAACGGGGATGATGGCGATGGTCTCCTCTCCCCGCGTGTGGTAGGTTGCCCCGTAGCCGACGGGACTGCCGGGCGGCAGGGTCTTCACCTGCCCGATGGTCGTCTTCAGGCTGAGGACGGGGCGCATGCCGGGGGGAAGGGGCGTCTCCGGCGAAGGGGGGAGTCCATATAGGCCGATGCCCGTCCGCACCATATCAAAGCGGG
>JAJRUC010000151.1 GCA_024278015.1 Chloroflexota bacterium | reverse complement strand
GGCGGTGGCCCTGGCCGAGGCCGTGGTGGCAGCCTGTGAAAAACCGACAGATTTCAAATTCCTTTACCCGCTGGATATAACCATCAAGGAAAAAATCGAAACGATTGCCAAAGAAATTTACGGCGCCGACGGCGTGGTGTACGAACCGGAAGCCGAAAAGAAAATTGCAACCTATACCCGCCTCGGCTTTGACAAATTGCCTATGTGTATGGCTAAAACCCACCTCAGCCTCAGCCACGACCCGGCCTTGAAGGGCGCGCCGAAGGGCTTTGTGGTTCCCATCCGCGATATTCGGGCCAGCGTGGGCGCAGGCTTCCTGTATCCGCTGGTGGGCAAAATGAGTACCATGCCCGGCCTGCCCACTCGCCCCGTATTCTACGATGTAGATATTGATGAAGACGGCAAAGTGGTGGGCCTGTTCTAGGATAGTACAATCTGCAAAACAGCAAAAAGGGCATCCGGTCGGATGCCCTTTTTTTGCGGAACGTGTCTTTGTTAAAAACAGTTTGCAACTATTTTTGCGTATTGTCGTACAATATCTGTGTAAAAGCGCTTGCCCCAGGGAGGATGGTAATTTTTAAGAAAGTAAACGATATTTATCACGAATTTCCAGTCACTTTCTGGACATTAATGAGCGCCATATTCATTGACCGTTTGGGCGGAGCGTTGCTGTTTCCGTTTTTTGCCTTGTACGTCACCAAAAAATTTGGCGTGGGCATGACCGAAGTCGGGGTGCTGTTCGCCATTTTTGCCACCGCCAACATCATCGGCAGTATTTTGGGCGGGGCCATGACCGACAAATTCGGGCGGCGCTGGATGCTGATTTTCGGGCTGGTGGTCAGCGCGTTAAGCAGCCTGCTGATGGCGGTGGTTGATGACCTGTCGCTCTTTTACCTGCTGGCCGGTTTTGTGGGGCTGCTCTCCAATACCGCCGGCCCGGCCCAGCAAGCGATGGTCGCCGATTTGCTGCCGGAAGAAAAACACGCCGAAGGCTACGGCATTATGCGGGTAATGGCAAACCTGGCCGTTACCATCGGCCCGGCCATTGGCGGCTTGCTGGCCGCGCAATCTTATCTGTATTTGTTCATCACCGACGCGGTTTCCAGCGTTATCACAGCGGTGGTGGTGTACCTTATGCTGCCGGAAACCAAACCCGTCACCGCCGCGACAGCCGCCACCGAAAGCGAAAGTATATGGCAAACGCTTTCCGGCTACGGCCACGTGTTGCGCGACAAGGTTTACATAGCTTTTCTGTTCATCTCTATTTTGGGGGTAATCGTTTACATTCAAATGAACAGCACCCTGTCCGTGTACCTGTTTCAGGTGCATGGCGTGCCGGAACAGGGCTTCGGCACTATCCTGAGCCTGAACGCCGGGATGGTGGTTTTGTTCCAGTTCTGGGTCACGCGCCGAATTTCCAGCCGCCAACCAATGCTGATGATGGCTTTGGGGACAATCATTTTTGGCATTGGCTTTACGATGTACGGCTTTGTCGGCAGTTTTGCGCTGTTTCTGCTGGCGATGGTCATCATCACCGTTGGCGAGATGATTATCACCCCCATCGGGCAAGCGCTGGTGGCCCGTTTTGCTCCGGAACATATGCGCGGGCGTTACATGGCAATGTTCGGCTTTAGCTGGGGCATCCCCTTTGCGGTGGGGCCGCTGCTGGCCGGGCTGATTATGGACAACGCCGACCCCAACTGGGTATGGTATGCCTCCGGCATACTGGCGGCGGTGGCGGCCACAGGCTATCTGCTGCTGAACGCCCGTATGGGGCGACGGTTAAACCAGGGCGCTTCGGCGGCTATTGACCCCGTGCCGCCCATCGCCCCCGCGCCGGAAGCGCCATAAAGGGATTCAACCTCTCATCCGTGGGGGCGACTCGCGAGTCGCCCCCACCTCTTTGTCTCTACCGGTACGCTGGCAGCATATCTCTGTGAGCCTCCAGCAGGTCATCGACCATCGCCCAAATTTGCTCCAAATCCAGTTCGGCGGCGGTGTGCGGGTCCAGCATGGCGGCGTGATAAATATGTTCCCGCTTGCCGGTCAGAGCCGCCTCCACCGCAAGCGATTGCACATTGATGTTGGTTTGCATCAGCGCGGCCAGGTGCGGCGGCAACTGCCCCACGCGCGTCGGCTGCACCCCGTTTTTATCCACCAGACAAGGCACTTCCACGCAACAATCGGCGGGCAAATTATCAATGATGCCGTGATTCATCACGTTACCGTAAATGGTTCGGGGCAAGCCGGTTTCCATACTGTGGATAATTTGGGAGCCGTATTCCACGCTGGGTACAATCCGGTCCATCGTCATAAAAGACAGCACCGTCAGTTGTTTCATGGTGGGCATCAGTTTCAGCGGTTCCAGCTTTTGCTGCAACAGCGAAACTGCGTCCGGTGTGGGCTTAAAATCAACCGCCTGGGCCAGTTCCCAGGCCATAATCTGCGCTTCGCAGCGGGCCGGGTATTCATCCGGCGGAATGTTGAACGTCTCCAGTAAATCGGGCCGGTGGCTTTTGATGAACCAGGGCACGTATTCGCTAAAATGCTCGCTCGATTCGGTCACAAAATAGCCCAATCGCCTGAACATTTCATAGCGCACCCGATTGTGCGCCGGTACCCGGCCTTCGGCTAACACCCGGCGCAGCAGCGGGTACAAATCTTCGCCGTTGCGCTCAAATTTCAGGTAAAAGGCCATATGATTGATGCCCGCCACCAGATAGCTGATTTCTGCCACCGGCACGCCGATGTCGCTTGCCAGTTCGGCGGCGGTGTGGGGCACGCTGTGGCACAGGCCCACCGTTTTAATGCCGCCGGCCCGGTTGACGGCCCAGGTGTTCATCGCCATCGGGTTGACGTAGTTCAGCAGCAACGCTTGTGGGCACAGGGTTTCCATATCGCGGGTGATGTCCAAAAGAACGGGGATGGTGCGCAGGCCGCGCATAATGCCGCCGATGCCCAGCGTATCGCCGATGGTTTGGCGCAGGCCGTATTTTTTCGGAATCTCAAAATCGATGACCGTGGCCGGCCTGTAGCCCCCCACCTGAAACATGGCAACGACGTAATCTGCCCCGTCCAAAGCGCTACGGCGGTCTGTGGTCACTTCCAGGGCCGGCTGCGCGCCCAGCAGCCCGCAAATTCGGCGGGCCACCGCTTCCGATTCGCGCAGACGTTTTGCGTCAATATCGTGCAGCGCAATGGTTGATGCAGCCAGTTCCGGGAAGCTCAAAATATCGCCCATCAAATTTTTGGCAAAGACCGCGCTTCCGGCCCCGATAAACGTAATTTTCGGCATTGATTTTTGTCCTTTCAAAGATAAATGGAGGCGATTAAATTAACGCTATAATAATGAGAAGTTGGTTTGTGTCAAACCCGTATCGACAGCGCGCGCTTTTTGCGGTACACTGAAAGCACATCTTTTGGAGGAGTGTTTATGACCACCGGCTATGTTTACGACCCCCTCTTTTTGGAACACACCCATCCGCGCCATCCGGAAAGCGCCGCCCGGCTGGAGTCCATTTTGCAGGCGATAGAAAGCGCCGGGCTGTGGCAACATCTGCAACAAATTCCCGGCCGGGCCGCCACCGAAGCGGAGCTGGCTTTGGGGCACACGCCGGCCTACATTCACCGCATTGCGCAAACCGACGGGCAACCGGCGGGCTATCTGAACCCGGATACCTACATCACCCCGCGCAGTTTTCAGGCGGCCCGTCTGGCCGTGGGCAGTTTAATTGACCTGACGCTGGCCGTGGTTGGTGGAGACCTGTCCAACGGCTTCGCCTTTGTCCGCCCGCCGGGGCACCACGCCACCCCCACCCAGGCAATGGGCTTTTGCCTGTTCAGCAATGTGGCTTTGGCGGCGCTGGCCGCTCAACAGATGCGCGGGTTGCAGCGCATTGCCGTTGTCGATTTTGACGTGCATCACGGTAACGGCACCCAGGCCATCCTGAACGACAACCCCGCCGTCTTTTTTTGCTCAAGCCACCAGTACCCCCACTATCCGGGCACGGGCAGCCTGACCGACATCGGCAGTGGCGCGGCGGCGGGTACCAAAATGAATATTCCGTTGCCGGTGGGCGCGGGTGATGAAACCTTCCGGGCGTTGTACCGGCAGGTACTCGGCCCGGCCTTGCGCCGCTTCAAGCCGCAATTGCTGCTGGTTTCTGCCGGTTACGATGCCCACCGGCAAGACCCGCTGGCAAATTTGAGCCTGTCGCTGGCCGGTCTGGCCCTGATTTCGCAAACACTGGTTTCGCTGGCCGATGAATTATGCGCGGGCAGGATTGTTTTTTCACTGG
>JAJRUC010000150.1 GCA_024278015.1 Chloroflexota bacterium | reverse complement strand
GGTTGGAGCCCATCGAGATGATGAATTTGCTATTGTACCAGTCGGCGCTTTCCTGCACGTCTGTTTGTTCGCCCCAGATTTCCGGGCTGGCTGGGGGCAGGTCGCAGTACCAATCGTAAAAGCTCAGGTTGATGCCGCCCGCCAGTTGCAAATAACGCGAACCGGCGGCGTAGCTGAGCTGGCTCATGGCGGGGATGGGTGAAAAGCCGACGATGCGGTCGGGACCGTATTTTTTGATGGTGTAGATGTTGGAAGCGGCAATCAGTTCCAGCACTTCATCCCATGTGCTGCGCCGGAAACCGCCTTTCCCTCTGGCGCGCTGATATGATTTGCGCGCGGTCGGGTTTTCCATAATGGATTTCCACGCCGCTACCGGGTCGGCGTGCTTTTTGCGGGCGGCGCGCCAGTGGTCCATCAATGCGCCGCGCATGTACGGATAGCGCACTCGAATGGGGCTGTAAATGTACCAACTGGCGGAAATGCCCCGCTGGCAGCCGCGCGGTTCGTAGGGCGGCAACGTGCCTTCCAGTTTGGGGTAATCAGTTTGTTGCATTTCCCAGGTGATGATGCCGTCTTTAACGTAAACGCCCCACGAGCAGCCGCCGGTGCAGTTTACGCCATGCGTGCTGCGGATAATTTTATCGTGCTGCCAGCGATTGCGGTAAAATTCTTCCCACTGGCGAGTTTCGGGATTGATGATGTCTTTTATCCAGCTCATAGTTTATCTCCCAACCAGAGGCTTGCGCACCCCGTTTAATCGTTTTTTCCAAATGAGTTGACTGAGGCCCATAAATACAATTGCGCCGATAACACCCAGCGCCACAAACCCGGTTGCATTTACCGGCTGTTGCGTGGTCAGGTCTGTTTGAGCCAAAAATACTTTCAAATCCGCCGCTTCGCCCTCTGTCAGCGGTCTGTCGGCAAAAACGCCCTGCATAGTGGGGAAGGGCAGGCTTTTCAGGGCCGCCGTCAAGCCGGCCTCGCCGTAGCGGTTGTAAACGTGGGTCAGGTTGGGACCAAGTGTGCCGCCTCCCATACCGCGTATGGTATCGATGCTATGGCAAGAGATACACGCCGGGCCGCCGTTTTCAAGCCGCAATTCACCCACAAACAACTTGCTGCCAAAATCGACATAGCCTTCCGGGGCAGCCGCAACGGGTTCCGGCTGCGGTTCGGGTTGGGCCGCCGCGCTGCCGGCATCTTCCGGCGCCTGTTCAGCCGGGGCTTGCGCCTGCATATAGGCAATCAAATCGGCAACTTCCGCATCGGTCAACCCCAAATTCGGCATGGGAATGTTGTTAAATTCCTGCAACAAGGCCGTGGCGATGGGGTCGCCGTCTGCCAGCATTTTGTCCGGGGCGGCAAGCCAGCGGGTCAGCCAATCCACATCACGAAGTGACGTAACGCCCTGCAAATCCGGGCCGACCAATGTGCCGCCGCCGATGGTGTGACAGGAAGCGCATTTTTGCTGAAAAATTGTTTCGCCGTCGCCGGCATCCCGGGGCGGGCCGGCGCCCACCACAGACAGCAACATTGCCGACAAAAAACCGGCGGCAACAATAACAGCCGCCACTTTTTTAAGCGGCACTCCCCGTAAAAAGTACTCACGTTTCATAAGCCATTCCTCCATTGGTTGGTTTTGGGGGCAATTTTTGTGATTCAATTGTATCGGGCAACGTTTCTAAAACCGACAGCAAATCGGACAAACGCGCATCTACCCGTTTGCTGGTAATCACTTGCACGGTATTTTCATCCAAATCAGTGGCAATGATAGACACATTCGGCGCAACGGCCATCAGTTCATTAACATCACCCGGCGACGGCAGCGCCGGGTCTGAAACCAGAATAATTGCGTCAACCGCGCCGGCTTCAAGTACCGGAATCGCGTCGGCCACCAGCGAGGCACAGCCCACAATGCTGATTTCCGCCACAGATGACAGCAGTTGCATCAAGGTTTCTGCAAACAATGATTGACCGATTATAAACACGCGCCGTTTATTCATTTCTACATGCCTTTGAGGAAAATGTTATCTCTTACAAGATACTACAAACAAGGGTGGGGGGTCTATCGGTCATTGCTGGACAAAGGAATGAAAAAAGAGTGATATATTATCACTCTTGAGGAGGAGAAGACTTAAGTCTAATGCCTTGTAATGAGGAATCAGGGGGTATTATTGTCCAACAGTCCTTTTTTCCGGGCCAGACGGGCGGCGTGACGGCGGTTGGTGGCGTGAAGTTTACTCAAAATATTGCGCACATGGGTTTTGACGGTATGCAGGCTAATGGAAAGGGCGGTTGCAATTTCCTTGTCTGTCGCCCCGCCGGCAATACAGTTGAGAACGTCATACTCCCGCAGGGTTAATTCGGGGGTAGCGTCATCAGCGCCGAAGGCCGGGGGGGCCGCATCGGGGCGGGGGCCGAGTTGCGCAAATTTTTGCACCAACTGCGCGGCCAGCTTGGGCGGCAAAACCGAATCGCCGGCCAGGGTGTTGCGTAATCCGCGTAAAAAATTGACCGAATTGGTGCTTTTCAGGATGTAACTGTTGGCCCCGGCCCGGATGGCATCGAACAGCTTTTCGTCTTCGTCATAGACGGTGAGCATAACAATGGCGCAGTCCGAAACGCCGGGCGTGGTGCGCAGCAGCCGGGTGGCTTCCAGGCCGTCGCAAACCGGCATGCTGATGTCCAATACAATCAGGTCCGGTCTCAGGTCGCGGGCAAGGGTCAATACTTCCAGACCATCGCCGGCCTGGCCCACAATTTGAAGGTCGGGCTGGGCATTTATCAACTGCGCCAACCCTTCACGAAACAATTGGTGGTCATCGGCCAATAAAATTTTAGCGCGACTCATTGACTATCCTCGTCAAATTCTTCGGCCCGGCTGGATTGTGCCTTGCCCTTGACCGGAAATTGGGCAATGATTTTTGTGCCCTGATTGGGCGCGGTGGCAATATGAAACGCGCCGCCGCTGCGTTCTACCCTGGCCCGCATAATCGTCAAACCAAGATGATTGTTTCCTTTGGTTTCATTCAGGTCAAAGCCTTGCCCGTCATCCTTAACCGAAAGGTAAATGTCGCCGTTTTTTCGGGTGACAGCCACCCACACCCGGCCGGCGCGGGCATGCCGCCGAATGTTTATCAGCGCTTCCTGCATCACATGCAACGCCTGGGTATGGACGGCGCGCGGTAACAGCAGGGGGGCCGGGTCGGCAATGGTTAATTTTGCGGGGATGTGTGTCTCGGTTTCAAATTTGTGCAGGCAAGCAGCCAGGTCATCGGCCAAATCACCCAGGGGCGAAGTTGGCTCTTGCAGTTCTACCAACGCGGCGCGAACCTGCCCGTATGCGGTTTGGATAGCCGCTTTCATGTGCGCGAGTTCTTCACCGGCGGTTTCCACATCATTTTCTGTGATTAAATCAGAAAGTTGGTCGCTCTTTAAATTAAGGAAACTCAGCGTTTGAGCCAGGTTGTCATGTAATTCTGCGGCAAGCCGATTGCGTTCCGCCAATATAGCGGCTTGTTTGGTTTGCGTATGTTCCATTTGTATCAACCGGGCGTTGTTGATGGCAATGGCCGCCGAATTTGCCAGCAGAGACAGCGCCCGAATTTCATCCGGGTCAAATTGATGCGCTTCGGGCCGCACCACGCACAGCACGCCAAGCGTTTTTTCTCCGGCGTGCAGCGGGGTGGCGGTACACACGCCGGATTGATAGTTGAGAAAGCGGCAATTGGCACACATTACATCGGTGGTGACGGGTTGCGCGTCTTTCAGCACCCGCATAGCCACCCCCCGGTTAGACGGTTGAGACGCCGGGCCGGCGTTCACCGGAATCTCGCTGTTGAAAGCGGCCACATTGAGCGTATTGCCCGATGGGGTGAGCAGGCACAACACGGCTGTTTGCGCTTGAGCCAGCATTTTGGCGCGTTCTACCACCAGCGAGAGGGTTTTGTCAAGGGTCAATTCGGTGACGATTTCCTGGCTGAGTTCGAATGCCGCCGCCAGTTCGCGGGTGCGCCGCGCCACTCGCGTTTCCAGGTTTTCCTGGGCGCGTTTTATCCGGCGGCGCATAGTATCGAAACTTTCCGCCAAAATTTGCATCTCGTGGGGGCCTGTCACGCTGACGACGGTGTCCAGGTCGCCCGCCCCAATACGGGCGGCAACTTTATCCAGTTGGGAAAGCGGGGTAAGAATTTCGTGGTAGGTGGCCCACACCCCAAACAAAAGGAGCGCCAACGCGCCCCCAAAAAAAATAATCTGAATGTGGCGCAAGCGCATAACTTTACGATTGGAATTTGCTTCAAACAACCGGACAACCTCATCGGCTTGCTGCACCAGCGCGGGCGACAGTTGTTCCACAACATCTGCGGCTGCAAGCTGAGCATTGTTGGCAGATTGCGGCAACCGGACAATATCTATTTGAGGCCGAAGCAGGTTCCACGTTTGCTGCATGGTTTGCAATCCGGCCAAAATATGGGGGGAGGTTGTTTTCGGTAAAACCGTGGTTGTATCGGGCTGATACGGCGCGATGCCGCCGGCGATGAACGCTTGTAACGTTTGGTCAAAGATAGCCATCGTTTCTTGCAGGGAGGCGCGCCGGGTCTCGATTTCGTCACCGGCGGGATTATTTTCATCCAGATGACGGCTTAATTGCAACGTTTCCTTGGTCATTAACTGAATCAGCATCCGCTGCCGGCCGGCCAAATTAATAACCAGCGCATCCTGCTGCTGCGTATTCAGCGTCCACGAGGTTGCCAGGACAGAGGTTAGCACCAGCACAAAAAATGCCAAAAACAGCAATCTCATTTTTTGCCGCAGATGCCGTACCATAACGTTTTCCTTCGTAGCCGAAATGTCCGTGTCTCCATTATACACGAACTATTAATTTTTTCACATTTGCGTAAATTGCTGGAGGCGATTCTTATGTCGAACAGCAGAGGTCATCTCGCTGTTTGTAACGGTTCGCAATGACCCGTTCACGGCGATAGACCCCTGCCATATTGAGGGGGACAAAATTTTACGGAACGAGGTTCACCTCATTCCCAGGTGCGCTCATCGAGGACGGTACGCGCGGCGGGGTTGATACTGCCGGGCGCAACCAGTTCCACCACATCCACCCGCAGGCGGCACGACGCGCTGACGGCGGCGCGGACTTCTTCCGTCAGCGCGTCGCGGTCGGCGGCCTCACCGGCAAGTTCCACCCGCACGCGGATGTGGTCGCGGGTATCGGGGCGGGTGATAACCGCCTGGGTCGCGCCAAGCTGCGAAAATTTTGCCAGCGCGCCCTTCAATTGTACGGGGTGCAGGAACATGCCGCGCACTTTCACCGCATCGCCCACGCGCCCCAGCCAGCCTTTGATGCGCCAATAATAGCCGTCGGCGTCCGGTTCGCCCACACAGGCGCTCAAATCGCCCGTGCCCAGCCGAATCATCGGATAGGTTTTGTTGAAATTTGTCACCACCACTTGCCCCGGTTCGCCGGGGGGAACAGGCCGGCCGGTGGCCGGGTCTGCAATTTCCACAATCATGGTGCGCGAAAGTTTCATGCCCGGCTCGCCGCTGGTGTCATAGGCAATAATGCCGAGTTCGGCGGTGGCGTAGGTTTGGGCGGTACGCATGCCGAAACCCTCTTCAAAATACGCCCGCAGCGACGGCGGGTATGGTTCGGCGCTGAACAGGGCCTTTTTGACGGGGATGTCTGCGGCAGCGATACCCGTTTCGGCGGCCCGTTCAAAGATTATTTTCAGGAAACCCGGCGTGCCGACATAGCCGGTAACGCCCAGTTTCATCATAATTTCAACGTGATAATCGGTGTTGCCGGGGCCGGACGGCACCACGGTAGCGCCGGTGGCCCGCACGGCGGCGTCCAACCGCAACCCGGCGGGGGTCAGATGGTACATGAAGGTGTTAAAAACAATGTCACCCGGCCCCATGTGCAATTCGGCAAACACATCCGAGCGCCATTCTTCCGGAAATTCGCTCCCTTCCGGTTCAAACAGCGGCCCCGGCGAAACAAAGACATGCTCCACGGTTTCGGGCGGGACGGCCAGCCAGCCGCCAAACGGCGGATTTTCGCGCTGCATCTCCAGCAATTGTTCTTTGGTGGTCACGGGGATTTTCGGCAGGTCTTTGTACGATTGAATATCCGCCGGGGAAACGCCCGCCGCATCCAGCAATTTTCGAAATGCCGGGCTGTTTTTGCAGGCGTGATTAATAATCGTTTGCAAACGTGTATCCAGTTCCATGTACGGCCTCCCGTTAGCTTAACCACCGTTTGCGGCGTTTGTAATGTTTCACATCACGATAACTCTTGCGGCTGCCCACTTCCGTCAATCCCAAATAAAACTCGCGCACATCGGCGTTTTCGCGCAGATTGTCCGGTTCGCCGTCCAGCACAATCCGTCCGCTTTCCATAATGTAGGCGTAATGGGCAATAT
>JAJRUC010000149.1 GCA_024278015.1 Chloroflexota bacterium | reverse complement strand
TCCGACGACGCCAAAGTCATCGGTCAAATTGTAGAATTAATCCGCCGGCTTAAACCCCAGGTGGTCATCACCAATGACAAAACCGGCGGCTATTTTCATCCCGACCATATTCGCTGTCACGAAATTACCACGGCGGCTTTTCACGCTGCTGCCGACCCCGCCCAATACCCCGCATTTGGGCCGGAAGCGCATCAGGCCCACCGTCTGTATTACACCGTCATCCCCAATTCGTGGCTGAAGGTGTACATCTGGATTCTTCGCCTGCGCCGGCAAGACCCCACCGCCGTGGGCCGCAACAAGGATATCGACCTGACCCGCCTGGGCTATCCCAAAGAAAAACTGCACGCCCGCATTAATTACCGTCAATATTGGGATGTAAAAATACGGGCCGGCGCGGCGCACGCCAGTCAGGGCGGCGGCGGCATGAACCGGTTTTTGCCGGTGTGGCTGCAAAAACGGCTGTTGGCTACCGATACCTTCATTCGGGCTTACCCCCCCGTGCCCGACGGCTTTTGTGAAGATGATTTGTTCGATGGCGGCTATTAATGCGAAACTATTGCCGCCCGGCCACGGAACAACCGGCCCCGTAAATCGTTCAGCCCACCATCACCAGCCACAGCACCGGCAATATAGCCAGCCCAACCTGAACCCACGTCCGCCGGGAGTGGTAATCTTCCACCAGAAACAGATAGCGGCCGGGCAGGTAAAAAACGACAAACAGGAAGGCCATCGCCCCCAGCAGCATCAGGCCATCGCCGCTGATGCCGATGCCGCTCGCCGGTTCAATCAAGGCTACCAGGCCATCCCAAAAGATACGGGTCACCAAACTGACCGACACCCATAGCAGGCCGTCGGCCCCAAACTCCAGGGCCGGTATCGACACGGGACGCGCTTCGGCAGGGGTATTTTTGCGGGGTTCCGCAACCCACACCCGATACGTGGTGAACCCGCCCAGCAAAAAGCCGATGATAATCCACACCTCGCCCCTGAAAAATCCCCCTGAACCGTTCATTTGGTAGATGCCCAGCAAGCCGAAAGCAAACACGGTCATTACTGAAAACAGGATGAAATGGGAAAATACGAGCAAGTTCAGGAAGCCCCGGCCCGGCCCCTTCGACGGGGGGAGCATACTGCGGGTCAGACGCTGTGCCAGAAAGCCTTGCTTCCACCATGCGCCCGCCAGTTGGGTCAGCACGGCCAACAGCACCAACAGGCCGGCGGTAAATTCGTCGGCGTCGTCTCCCAGCCTGGGCGCGGCGCTGAAAAGGGCGGCGTTTCCGAGGAATGTCGCCCCGTCGAATATCAGGCCGTGAACCTTTTTAATTCGGAAGCCGGTGTTGGACATTTGAATCCCGTCCGGGTTTGTTGAATATCCGGTAGGGGCACGATGCATCGTGCCCCTACGCCTCAGCAGACAGTTGGCGTTGCCCTAATCGTGATTTTCTACTCCACCGTAACCGATTTAGCCAGATTGCGCGGCTGGTCCACATCGTTCCCCCGCCGGACAGACATATGATAGGCCAACTGCTGCAAGGGCAACACCGCCAGCACCGGCGAAAGCAACGGGTGGGTGGCCGGCACGGTCAGCACGTGGTCGGCCAGGGCGGCGGCGCGAGCATCGCCCGCCGTGGTCAGGGCAATGACCGTGCCGTTGCGGGCCTTGACCTGCTCAATCTGGCTGAGCATTTTGTCGTACACATTATCTTGCAGGGCAATAGCCAGCACGGGCAGGGTTTCGTCAATCAGGGCGATGGGGCCGTGCTTCATCTCTCCGGCGGGGTAGCCTTCTGCGTGGATGTAGCTGATTTCCTTCAGCTTCAGCGCTCCTTCCAGCGCAACGGGGTAATTGATGCCCCGGCCCAGATACAAAAAATGTTCCCGCAGATGAAATCGATTAACGATGCGGTCAAAATCGTTCCCGCCGGCCAGCACCTGCCCGGCCTGGTCCGGCAGGGCCATCAACGCCTGGGCCAGCGATTGGCTTTCTGTGGCCGGGAGCGTGCCGCGCATTTGCCCCAGGGCCATCGCCAGCAAAAGCTGGTCTACCAGCGACGCGGTGAAGGCTTTGGTGCTGGCTACGCCAATTTCCGGGCCGGTGTGCATTAAAATTACGCCGTCGCTAATGCGTTGGGCCATGCTGCCCAGCACATTCACAATGCTGATGAGGCGCGCCCCCCGTTTTCTGGCTTCGTCCATAGCCGCCAGCGTGTCGGCTGTTTCTCCGCTTTGGCTGATAGCCAGCAGCAGGGTATGCTCGTCGATGACCGGCTCGCGGTAGCGAAATTCGCTGGCGTAATCTACTTCGACGGGGATTTTTGCCAGCGATTCTATCATGAATTTACCCACCAGGGCCGCGTAGGCGCTGGTGCCGCAGGCGGTAATGACCATGCGCCGGATGGCGCGGGCATCCGGCGACGATAAATTCAACTCCGGCAGGTAGACTTCGCCGCTCTCAAAATCCACCCGCGTGCCGATGGTATCGGTCAGGCTGCGGGCTTGTTCCGCAATTTCCTTTTGCATAAAATGGCGATATTCGCC
>JAJRUC010000148.1 GCA_024278015.1 Chloroflexota bacterium | reverse complement strand
CCCCTCAGTCCCTGATGAAGAAACCGCTTCGCGCCCTCAAGCGGGGGGAATTAGCTCCTCCCCCGACAGCGGGGGACGCGAAGCGGGGAGGGGGTAAAACACCGTGATTTACCGCAACTGCGTCAGTCCTGACAAAAAGATAATTATCAATGGTTAATTGTCAACGGTCAATTATCGACGGCTTGTGTACCGGGGATGATGCGCCATCGCCAGCCAGACTCTCCGTCATTGAAAATCAGCAATTGACAATTCATCATTGACAATTTCAAATGGTTTTGACGTTTTTTTCCTGAACGCCGATTTTGCGTTCTGTACCCGCTTTGATGCGGGCAAAGTTGGGCCGCAGCGCCCAACTGACCAGGCTCACCACAATAACCCCGTATATAATGTAGTCCATCGGCGCAATGCCCAAAAAGCCCATTACGGTCAGGGCCAGCAGGCCGGTGATGATGCCGGAGAAGGAAGCCATCGACGCAAAGCGGGTAATCAAAATGGCAACAATTGCCACGCTGACCGCGATAATCGCCGCCGGAAAGGACAACGCGCTTAACGAGGCCAGGGCCGTCACTGCGCCCACGCCCCCCCGAAAACGCAAAAACATTGATTTGTTGTGTCCGGCCACAGCCGCCGCCCCGGCCAACGCCGCCACCCAGGGCATCCCCGGAAACAGATGCGCGGCAATATAGGTTGGCACCAGCCCCTTAAAGGCATCGCCCAGAATGGTGAGCAACGACGGGAACAGCCCCACCGAGCGCAGCACATTTGTGCCGCCAATTTTGCCGCTGCCCGATTGCAGCAAATCAACGCCTTTGGCCCGGGCCACCAAATAGCCCACCGGCACCGACCCCAAAACGTATCCCAATAAAATTACACCTGTTACCAACGCACTTATCACGTCTCTATTCTCCTTTATTCACGGAATCAACATCATTGTCAAATCTATTCAATTTTGATTATGGTGAAAACTATGTTGCTTGTTGTACCGCTTGATACAACGCCTCCGGGTTGCCTTGATACCGGGCGGCAGGAATATCTCCTGCAATAATTCCATTCAGGATGCGGCTGATGGTTCGATTAACGGGCGTGGGAACGCCAACCGTATCGCCGGTTTGGGCAACCACTTTGTTTAACACATTTACTTCCGATTGGTTGCGTCCTGCGCGCGCATCCAGCAGCAAAGAAGGCAACTTGTCGCCGCGCCCGCCGACCATCACCGGCGGAAAGAGCCGGCGCAGCAACGGCCTGGGCAGCCGGCGCAAGGCAACGGCCAATACCGGCACGGGATAGCCGGGTAATTTAACCGCCATAATTTCAGAAGCCCGCATAACGGCCAGCGCCTCTTTAAGGGCAGAGATTTCCATATCCAAAATTGCGGGATGGGCCAACGCCTGTTTGGGGGTCATGTTCAGGATAGCGGGGACGGCGTTGCCGGTCATATTGAGTATCAGCTTCGACCATTTCATGCCGGTGGCGTCGTCATACTGAGCCACGGCAAACCCCACCTGCCGCCAGGCAGTGGCAATTATATCGACCTCCTTTCTGGCGACGGTAAACGGGGCCAGGCCGATACCCCCCTTGTTTTTGGCAATCACAATGCTCCCCGCCTGGGGGACTACCACCGGAATGGTAATTGTGCCGGCGATAATGGGCTGAGCCGGGAACATCTGCTGCAACAGCGCTTCGTTGCCCACGCCGTTTTGCAAAGAAAGCAGCCGGGTTAACGGGTTTAGCCGGCCCGTCAACGGCTGCATAGCAATACGGGTATCAAATGATTTGACCGTTACCAGAATAAAGTCAAGGGCGACCAGGTCAGCATCGGTCAGGGCAGACAGGTCGGCAATGGCTTGAGGCTGTACGACAAACGGGGAACTGCCGGGCCATTGCAGGCGCAAGCCTTCAGTTTGAACTCGCTGCGCCAGCCGGGGGCGTCCCAAAAGCGTCACCCGATGCCCGGCTGAAGCCAGTTGTCCACCCACCAAACAGCCGATGGCCCCTGCGCCAACAATCAATACATTAATGGCAACACCTCCGCGCATGTGCGTCAATTGAACGTTGCGGCTCTATTGTAATCCATGTGGCCGCGCGTGGCAATATCGTTCAGGCGGGGCGATAGCGCAGCACGCCGCGCGTGGTTTCTTCCAAAATCCGGCCTTCCTGCTTCAGCAAATCCAGATAGCCGATGAGCATCCACAGGGCGGCAAACCGAAACGGGGGTGGGTACTGAGGGTACATGGTCAGCAACATGGGGGCCACTTCGGTATGACCTGCTTTTATCAAGGCCAGACATTCTTCTTTTCGATGGGTGATACGCTTGAGTTGGGCGGCAATCAGCGCCCGGTGGTCGGTAAAGGGCCGGCCGTGGCCCGGATAGACAATATCGATATTCAGTTGCCGCACCGTCTGCAACGATTGGATAAATTGGGGCAGGCAAGGGACGCGCGGCGCGCCGGGGAGGGGCTGTTCCACAATGGGGGTAGGCGTTTGGCGCAACAGCATATCGGTGGATAAAAACTGACGGGTTTCGGGTTGGTAGAAACAGGTCAGGGTTGAGGTGTGGCCGGGCGTGTGCAATATTCGCCAGGAAAGCGGCCCCATCTGCACCTGCTGATTGGCCCGCAAGGGGAAAACGCGCTCTGCCGGGACGGCAGAACCGGCGGATTGTATTGACTGATAGTATGTCAAAATCGGGTCGACGATGTCTGTGGGAAGGTTGAGTTGTTTGAAAAGGGTCCGGACATAGTAATGAAGGCGCGTTGCCCAGGGGTGAGGATAATCGGCCAACCAGGGGACGGCCGGCTCAAAAATATGGAAGGTAGCCCGGCTCTCGGCGGCAATGGCTCCGCTGAGGCCAAAATGGTCTACATGGGGATGGCTGATAATCACTTTGCTCAAATCAGCGAAGGTCAGGCCGTAGTGGTTAAGCGCCCGGCGCAAGGCGACCAGAGAATCGGTGGAGTTGATGCCGGTATCAAGCAGGACCGGCTCCGGTTCAAGGAAAAGATAGGCGTTTACATCACCGATGGGTAATCCGGTGGGCAAGGGTATTTGGGTGGGAATGTGTGTTTTCGGTATATCAGGCGCGATAGAGACCGGCATACAAAAACAGCCTTTATGAGTTACCACCTCAAGCCCGAAGGCTCCCGGTGTTTTTGACTTTATAGCTTCTTGACATTAAAAAATTACAAAGCTATAAAATTAGTTATTCACAATATCCATTATCCGCTGTTTCAATCCTTCAAAGCTGCGGACTCCGGCGAACAGGGAGCCGTCGTAGTCATTGGCGCTGACAACTTCGGATATCAGTTCAACGGCCAGACCAATAATTTCGCTGCGACTAACGGAAGCGATGTGGTCTCCAATGGTTAAATGCAACCGGCGCAGGGTGTTGTATTCGTCTTTGGTCAGATATACGGTGGTGGGTTTTCGCTGGATTTTATTTTTGGGACGTCCAATCGGTTTTGTATCTTTGCGAATAAATGCTTGTTGGACATCGTACAAATCAGCAAAGGTGGAACCGGAAATATCTTCAGGGTTTTTCTTTTTTGCCACTAGGCCATCTCCCGAATTGCCTGTTCAATAAGATTATCGTCAATAATGCTCACTCTTTTTACCAGGGCCAATGGTAAGGCGTTCAAGCCGATGACACAAATATCCCGGGGCATTCCGTGGCTATGTTCGTAAATTTGGCGAATAGCTTCCGGGGTAAAGAGGGGGGACTGGCGCCCGGCGACCATCACCCGAAAATTTATCATGGCATGGGTGTCTTCAAAATGGAGGGGTTCGATAGTGGAACGGGTTGCCAGGCGCGACGAGAGAGCGCGTTTTAAACGCAACTTGTTTCGCAATTCATTTTGACCCAACAGCACAATTTGAATGAGTTTGCGCGTGTCTGTTTCAAAGTTGAGTAATTGTCTGAGCAGTTCAAATTGCTGGCCTATCAAAATTTGAGCTTCGTCGATAATGAGGAGCAGGTTGCGTTCTTTGCGGTAGAGGTCAATCAGGAATTTTTCAAAGACAGCCAGTTGGGTCAATTTGCTGCGTTTGGGCTGAATGCCAAATTCGGCGCAGATGCCTTTCAGGAACTGAAACTCGGAGGGGTACAGGGGGGTGGGGATATAAGCAGCTTCAAAATCGGGGCGGTCCCGATAGATTTGGTACAATCGCCGGGCAATTGTTGTTTTGCCGGCGCCGACATCGCCAAAGATAACAGAAATGCCCTGTCGCTGTTCGATGGCATAAGTTGCCTTTGCCAGGGTGGCTTTATGTTGCAACGACATATAAAAGTATCGTGGGTCGGGCGACAGGGAAAATGGAGGTTCCATGAGGCCCAGCATACTCAAGTCAAGCATTCAGCACCATCCTTACCAAAAACGTCAAAGTTAAATCCAATTATAGCACCATAGTCTATAAATTACAAGTAACTCTTGACTTTACCCGTATATCCTGTTATAATTTTTGAAGTTAGGGGGTTTAATTATGTCTTATTGTTGAACCTTCTTCAGGAACTAGCGTTTCGCCAAACACAAAAGAGGTTCGCGGCAACGAACCTCTTGCAGAAAGTGTTTTGACAGCACACCCCCAATAAGAGCGGCAACTCTTATTGTTAATAGCCCTTTTGCTGGGGAGGGGGGTTTTGTATCTATAAAATTCAATCAACCTATGTAACTATACCACACTCAAACAGACTATGTCAAGAGAAAATTTGTCAACCAGCGTCTCCGTCGCCGATATTTCTGTCAATCCCGTGTATTTAAGCGCCAGGTCGGCCATCATCGCCCCGGAACGGGCCATTGCTGTGACGCAGTATTCGCTTAGAAAATGGCTGCCCCGGTTGGGCGCCGATCGCTGGAGTTTGGTGCAGTTGTTGCGGGGGTTAAGTATCGATACGCCCCGACGGCCGGACGGCACCAAACGAGTGACCATCAGTTGGCGGTATCTGGCAGAATGTTTACAGGTACACGAAGAAACGATAGCCAGTTGGCTTAAGCACGAAGTAATTCAGGGAGACAAGCCGTGGCGGCGCATTATTCCGATTGATGACTACGCTGAACACCTTGCTCTTTTCATCCCCAGACTGCGGTACGCCTATGAAACCAGAAAGGGTAAAACCAGACGGGTCGGCTTCCTGCTTGAAGTGCTGATGGAAGACCCGGTTGCCCCTGAAGACGAAATAAAATTGGCGCAACAAGTCGAATATCTGCAAATGCAGCAAGGCGAATTGGGACTGGATACATACCGAATCCGCAAGGATGTAAATCGTCAGACATCCGATTTACCGGGTTTACCGGTTGAGACAATATCTGCGGTAAATTCAGTTCAGTTCGGTTCACGGGAGCGGCGTAGTTCGGAACAAGGAGGATTAACCGTAAACGGGGTAAATCCGGTTAATGCCGATTTAGTGGCCCGCGTGAAACAAGATGAATTCGTTTTACACCAGCGAGTCAACGGTGAAACATCCGATTTACCTGCCAGTAAATCGGATGAAATAGCAAACAACGTAAACAAACTAAAAGAAATTATAAATCATATAACAAAATTAAAATCACAAAAACGTAATTATCAACAAATTTTAGAGCCACTTATTGCCTTGACAGAAGATTTGTTAAATGATTATCATTCGACGGCGATGTTGTACAAGGTTTTACGGGTACTTTTTCCGTCTCATATGGATTTGTATGTTATGTCGGTTGAGGATGCTTTGGTGGCCTGTGCTGTTGATGAGGCCGTCAATAGGGGGGCTTTGTTTGTGAAGGCGTTGCAATCACTCTCTGTCTCTGCCGGTATAGATTTGGGGCTTCGTCGAGCCGGTTTTCGGGAGCCTTCCCCTCAGAATGGTGCATTGGATTATGCTGAGGCTGATAATACGGCGAGGCCGGGCTTTTTTCGGGTTTCGTTAGAGGAAGTTATTTGGGCCGAGACTCTGGAAGTTTTGCAGGGGCAAATGACGAAGGCAACGTTCAATTCTGTTATGCAAGGCACGCGACTGCTTGGTCGAGACGAGGGGGTGTATATTGTGCAGGTTGCCACCGCTATTACCCGCGACTGGTTGGATAATCGCTTGAAGCCTGTTGTGGAACGGGCTTTGTCTACGGTGACAGGGTTTTCGGTTCGGGTTGAATTTCAGGTATAATTTCCGGTAATTCCCGGTTATTTTTTGGAGCTAACAATTTTGACTATGAGAGTTATTAGCGTTACGAATCTCAAGGGCGGGTCGGCAAAAAGCACTACTGCATTTAATTTGGCCGGAGCTTTAACAGAATTAAATTACAAGGTGTTGGCTATTGATCTGGACCCTCAACAAACGCTTAGTTTGAGCTATTTGGGTGTTGGGCAGCCTTCGGTGCCTTTATCGGCAGTTTTGATGGAGGATATTTCGCCGGCAAATACGATTGTGCGGACCAAGTATGCCAATCTTTTTGCGATTCCGGCGGACCAAAAACTGAAGGCTATCAAGGATGGTCAGGTGCATATAGATGGCGGAGAGTTACGTTTGCGAAGTTGTTTGCGGAAGGCATCGCAGAGCAATAATGTTGTCTTGAGCGAGTTTTTTGATTGGGTGATTATCGATTGTCCCCCCAGCCTCGACCGGTTGACGATGAATGCTCTTGTGGCGGCTGATTTGGTGCTAATTCCCGTTGACCCTGGCGCGGGAGGTCGTACGGCTTTGGCTGATACAGTGAAATATATTGCGGCTGCGCAAAAATGGTATAATCCGACTTTGAGGATTGTGGGCTTGTTAATCAACAATATTAATACCAATACAGTCTATGACCAAACCACAGAGCGGGCTGTGCGAGATATTTACAGAGAAAAGGTATTCCGAACGGTTATTCCGTCCTCGGTACGTATTCGTGAGGCGACTGAACTTCAAACGCCGGCGGTGTATTGTGAGGGTAGTGAATATCGCCGTTACGCTGAGGTATATCGGCAATTTTGTCAGGAGTTTTTATTTAGAGTGGGAGTAAATGGTGGCAAAACGTAAAATTAATTTACAGCGAATTGACCGGAGTGATGCTGAGACGATTGACGATATTGTCAAGGACATGGGGACATCCAATTTTGGGTTTGTTCCCACTGACCAAGCGATTTACGAAGTGGAATTGGGTCGTATTTATCCTGATGCTTCTCAGCCGAGGTATTTATTGCCGTTTGATTTGCGTGAAGACTTGGTCTCCGGAAAAATTACGCCGGGCGAGGCAATGGCCCGGTTATTGACTTTAGCCAAAGAGGGCGACCGGCTGGCAATGTTGATTTTGGGAGACAGCCAAGGGGCGGTTGATGAAAATTCAAGTGTGGTAGAGGATAAAGGGTTGGTAGCATTGGCTCGTTCAATTCAATATGTTGGATTGCGCCAGCCTATCAACGTATATCGGGTGACCGACCCGGACAAGCCTGAACAGTCATTTTATCGTATTGGTGAGGGTGAAAGACGTTTTTGGGCGCATCATTTATTGGTTTTGCGAGGCCATCAGGAATTTTCCAGAATTCGTTGTGTTATTGAGGCCCTTCCCGATGACCCGAATGTTATTCAGCGTCGCCAGCAGGCTGAAAATGCGGCGCGGCAAGACTTGTCTGCAATTGCTCGCGCCAGGGCGGTAAAGCAATTACGTGACCGTTTGCGAGTGGAGATGGGAACCCGGGTTCCCGGCGAAAACACAATAAAACTTCCCACCCAACGAGAGGTGGATGCGGCAATTGGACAAGAGGTAAAAATATTTACTGGTCGGGCTGTTGGTGGTCGTATGGTGCGTAATTATTTGCGTTTATTGAGTTTGTCGCCGGAATTACAGGATTTAGTTGAGGCAGCGCAGTTGACGGAGAAGCAATTGCGACCGGTCCTGCGTTTGAAATCTGATGTGGAGCAACGCCGGATGATTACGTTAATGATTGACCAGAAATTATCTGGTCGCGCTGTCCTCTCGTTGGTGGAGTCTGCCCAACCGGCGACAATGATGCGGCGCGTCAGTCGCACGTCTGTCGAACAACGATTGGAGAAACGTCTGTTTCAAGCTGCTTCGGCTGCGTATGAAGTGATGTCGCTGGGGGACGAGGCTTATGTCGATTTTCTAAAAAAGATAGTGGAAAAGATGGAGATAGATGATAAAAATACCCGGCGGACGCTGGCGGCTATCAGACAGATTGCAGATGACCTGATTGGTGGGTTCGATGAGTTGGTAGCCAGGATGTCCGGGAATCATGATGTGGATTTGCGGACGATTTTGCCTCCGATGGGCCTTGTGCGAGATATGCTGCCGGATAGTTATCGTCAACAATGTGAAGTTAATATGTCCGGTGAGGACTTGATGAGCCGGTTGTTGGTTTGGTTTAAAGATGATCCTCTTGTAGCAAGTTCACTGGCCGGTTTTATGGAACGGATTAATGATGTTGCAGAGCAAATCAGGTCCGGCGAAATTGGTTTGGCGATTGTTGTTTCGCCGGTTGATGAGAAGTATCGGGTTGGCGATTTTATGTATCGGTTGGTGCGTGAAGAGATACTCTATTGGGCCAAGGTATTGCTGTTGCTGGAGTATGGAGAATCCTGGCGGATGGTCCGCGTGTTGTTAGCTTGATAACAGTGTTTTTTGAGATGATGTTTTCCCCGGCGTTGCAATTGCCTATTTTTTTGTTTTTGCTACAATACATTTGTCGGGTGCAACGCCATTCGTTTTTACATAAATTATTTCAGCTCCAGAATGTCATATGGAGCTGATTTTTCTGTCGGATAGTAGATGCGCTGTGAGGCCGCTGAGAGTTGTGGCTAGTTGAATAAATTTTATGGGAATTATTTTCGGCACGGCGCTGTATGCTTTGCGAGGGTGGGGTCTGTGTGATATGTATATTATTGAAAAGAAAGGCCAAAATACAACGGTACGAGTTGTGCCGCATGCTTCATTTCGCTTTCGCCTAAGGAATTATCCGTATCGTTTTGTGTCCAGAGTAAAGGAGTTGTGGTCTTTTCGGGAGTTGGTACGGAATTTGGTCGTGCGAGATTTGAAGGTTCGGTACAAGAATTCTGTATTAGGTGTTGTGTGGTCGTTTTTGAATCCTTTGCTGATGATGGTGGTTTTCACGGCGGTTTTTACCATTATGCGTGGTGAGGCCGTTAATAAATTTCCTGTATTTGTGCTGGTTGGATTACTGCCGTGGCAATTTTTTGCGAATTCTGTGTCTTCGGCGGCCCAGAGTATTGTTGGAAATGCCCATTTGATTAATAAAGTCTATTTTCCAAAGGAAATTTTGGTTGTTTCAGGAGTTCTTTCGAATCTGGTGAATTTGCTACTCTCCCTCCTTGTCCTTATTCCGATGATGCTCCTGTTTAAGGTAGAGTTCACAATTTGGGCTTTTTTGCTGCCGGTGATGATTATTATTCAGGTGATTTTTACGTTGGCTGCCTGCTTCGTGGTGGCTACATTTAATGTATTCTATCGGGATATCCAAATTATTCTGGAAGTTGTTTTGCTGGCCGGGTTCTTTCTTACGCCAGTTTTCTATTCCCTCGATATTTTGCCTCGTAGCTATCCTTTATTCGGAAACACCGTCGATGTCTGGCAGTGGATGTACTACCTCAATCCAATGGCTTCCATTATTGCTAACTACCGTATTATTCTTTACTATGGCGCTTCCCCTGCGTTCGATTTTTTGGGACGGACATTGGTGACTGCGGTTGTTTTTTTGATTGTCGGCTTGATTGTTTTTTATCGATACCAAACATGGTTTAGTGAGGAATTATGAGTCAACCATCTAATTTTCCCATTCAAAACGTTGTTCCTTATTTCGATGACGAAATAGATTTACGTCAATATATTGTTGTCTTGTTCAAGCATTGGCTGTGGATAGTTGCTGTAACTGTATTGGCTGCTGTTGTGGCTTTTGTGGTGTCTTCTTTTTTATCACCCACTTATCAAGCTGATGCCAACGTCATTATTTTGAAATCCAAAACTGAAATTTCGTTTGAACCGAAATTTCAGACTACTGTCGATGACCAGCTCAACCAAAAAGGCTATCAGGATACTCTGGTCAGTCTGGTTAGTAACAGTGATTTGACCGCGTCTGTCATGCAGCAAGCTGGAGATATTTTGCCGGCCGAGGCTCAAAATATTTTTGTTCTACAGAAAAAAGTGGAAGCGACGAGTAGTGGCGATGTGATTGCTATACAGGTAAAAGACCGCAGCCCGGAAGTCGCAGCCCGGTTGGCTAATATTTGGGCCGAACTGTATGTGGATTATGTTAATACACTGTATGGCAACGGCCAGGAAGGTCTGTTGCTTGAAGTGCAAAATCAGGCGGCCGATGTAGGTGAGGCTTATCGACAAGCGCAGGTGACTTGGGAAACATTCTTGTCTGATAACCAACAAGCTTCTTTGGAACGTGAAATCGCGGTAAAGAAAGACCAGATCCAGTCTTTGCGTGACCAGGCTGCACGGGCAGAAAAGGTTCCCCTGTATTTATATTCTCTCAAGCAAAATGAAGTTCGGCAGTTGTTGGAAACTAAATACGCCAAACTTCAACTTGTTGAAGCTTGGCTGACTGATGCTCAAACGATGCGCATCCAATTGGCTCAACCAGCCGAATCAGGAAGTGCTAATGCTGGAGACGTGTTGGCGCTGATGTTTTTACGCAGCAAAGTGTTGGCTAGTTCATCGAATATGCCGGTGCAATTACAACTGAACTTAACAGACATCGCTACCGATACCGTGTCATTGGCTGACGTAGATAGTCTGATTACGGTCATCCAGGCTCGTAAGGTGGCCCTGGAAGAAGACATCGCCGCGCTTTCCGACGAGGTGGCCGCGTTTTCCGCTGATATTGCTTATGAACCGCAATCGGCTGATGTAGCCGCTACAATTAACCAGCTCGATATCGAGCTGCAGGAACTTGAGGCCGAGTTCGAGCGCCAGGTTGCGCAACGCCGGGAATTAAAGCAAGCCAGAGACCTGACCTGGGAAAATTACACGACTATTCAGCGGAAATTATCGGAAGTCCAATTGGCCTCCCAAATCACCGATTCGCAAGTGCGTTTGGCCGCCAGGGCCGTGGCGCCTCAAAAGCCAATAAGCCCAAGGCGACTAATGAATACGGCGGTAGCCGGAGCGCTCGGCTTGATGTTATCCGTATTCGGTGTATTCGCCGTTGAATATTGGCAAAATCAACCTCCGTTGGATGATGAGCCGGCGGCCGAAAAGCCGTCAACTTCTTGAGGGGAGATATTCTTTTATGCGTGCTTTGATTACCGGTGGGGCCGGATTCATCGGCAGCCACCTGAGCGAACATTTACTTTCTTCCGGCCATGCTGTTACGGTACTGGATGATTTATCAACCGGACAATTGGCGAACATCGCTCATCTAAAACAAAATAACCAGTTTGAATTCGCCCAGGGGACGATTCTCGACCATAACCGTGTGGATGAGTTGGTCCTTCGGCATGACGTGATATTCCATCTGGCCGCCGCCGTTGGTGTCGAATTAATTCTCGAAAGCCCGGTTCGCACCATCGAAACCAATGTCTTTGGTACGGAAACTGTTATGCGAGCCGTGGCCCGACACCAGAAAAGAATATTGATTGCCTCTACGTCGGAAGTGTACGGCAAGGGAACCCGGGTTCCCTTTAGTGAAGATGATGACCGTCTGTTAGGCCCCACCACCAAAAGCCGTTGGAGCTACGCCGCCTCAAAAGCGATGGATGAATATCTGGCCCAGGCCTATTATCATGAACGGCAGGTATCCACCATCATCTTCCGCTTGTTTAATACCGTCGGCCCGCGACAGACCGGACGTTATGGAATGGTTGTCCCCCGTTTTGTGCAGCAAGCCCTGACCGGCGTCCCATTGACCGTTCACGGCTCCGGCAATCAATCACGATGCTTCTGCGATGTCAGCGATGTAGTCAAAGCGATGGCCGTCCTCGCCGAGACGCTTGCCGCCGAAGGCCAGGTCTTTAACATCGGTAATCCACAAGAAGTCACTATTACCGAATTGGCTGAACGAATCATTGACTTGACCGGCAGCTCGTCAACCATTCAATACATCCCCTATGAGCAAGCCTACGCTCCCGGCTTTGAAGACATGATGCGGCGCGTTCCCAGTATCGCAAAAATACAACAAATAATTGATTGGCAGCCCACATTATCGCTCAACGATATTTTGATGCGGGTGATTGACTATCATCGCAATTAACCACCATGTCTTCGATGTCTTTGATATATAATATTTCTCGACGGGTATATCTTGGCGGTAGTTTTCTGCTTGTTATAGGTGGAATGCTGACCGCCTGTTCTTTCTCTCCCCTGTCTTCGGATGACCTTCAGCCAACAGCCACCGTGCATGCGGTTTTCCCTGATGTTGATGTTGCCCAACCGACGCAAATTGCCGTCGGGCAGCCAACCTTAACCCCATCGCTACCCCCCACACCAGCCGTTATTACCTCTTCAATTTTAGCTTCAACCGGAATGTATACTTTGCGCCAACGCTTTGGTCTCGGCATCCCGCTGGAATCATCCATCAGTCACGACCCCGCCCTGGGACAACGCCTGCAACAACTGGGCGTGGGCTGGTATTTGACATGGCGTCTGCAATCGACCGCCTACCCACCCGATATTGAATTTGCGCCGATGATTCGATTTCAGAATGATGATATTGCGCCACCTCTTTCGGATATTGCCGGTTTCGCCACAAAATTTCCGGGCCTGTTATGGCTTGTCGCCAATGAACCGGATGTGAAATGGCAAGATAATGTTCTCCCCGCCGATTATGCCCGTCTGTATCACGACACCTACGTCGCTATAAAAACCGCCGACCCCACAGCCAAAATTGCTGTTGGCGGAATTTCTCAAATTACTCCCCTGCGTCTTCGGTATCTTGAAAATATTTTACAATCATACTACGTCCAGTTTTCCCAACCTATGCCGGTCGATATTTGGAATATCCACCTTTTTATACTACGCGAAGAGCGTGATTCCTGGGGGGTGGACATCCCTCCGGGGTTTGACGACGTTGACGCCGGAACCTTGTTTGAAATTGATGATAGCGCTAATTTTGACCAATTCAGGCAGCAGATAATAACGTTCAGGCGCTGGATGGCGGCTCGCGGTGAAACTGACAAGCCGCTGATTGTGTCGGAATACGGCATCCTGATGCCGCCGGAATATGGCTTTGACGTGGGCCGGGTGAGCCGGTTCATGACCCAATCCTTCGATTTTATGTTGACCGCTACTGACGATGAGATTGGCTACGCGCCCGATGACTATCGATTGGTGCAGCGTTGGGTGTGGTTCAGTTATAACGATAACCTGTATCCCACCGGCAACCTGGTCGATGTCAAAACCGGAAAATTCACACCACTTGGCTATGTGTTTGCAGAGTACGTGCAGCAAGCCGAAAATCGCGCGGGAGAACAATAAACCCGCAACCCGTTATTTGGTCGCGTTACCCGGTTCCCCTTTGTACATGCCATTGAAGACATTGCTCGTTGCGGCCTTTATTTGCCTTGTAGCAGAGGGTGCTGTCTCTTGCCCGAAAAAATACAGCTTATTTGCTTTTCGGTTGCCTCTCTGATATAGTGTTCAACTTGTGCATTGAATGCATCACTTGAACACCAAAGGGCAATTTCTTCTCTGGACAATGGCGTGCAGCCGAAAATATCCCTTTGTCT
>JAJRUC010000147.1 GCA_024278015.1 Chloroflexota bacterium | reverse complement strand
CTGCCAGTTCTTCTGCGCTCATCTCCCCAATCAGGCAGTTTAACTCGCGGCTGTAAAAATCAAAACGGCCGTCACGAGGAGCGCTTTGCCGGTCAGGGCCAACCACTTCTGTCACCCATCGCTCGCTACCGCGCCGGGCAAAGCGGTAACCGGGCGTCAACCAGACGCCCAGATCAACCAGCGTCTGCCAATCCGTGCCCATGTTTTGCAGCCGGTCTTGCAGCAGTGCCAGATACGATTCCCAGGGCATTGCTTCTGCCACCGGGCCGCCCATTTTCTGCGCCACCTTGAGCAAAAAGTCCCCCGTATTCATCGTGTCGTGAAGCGGCTCAACCACCGGCTGGCGTAAAGCCACACCGGGGTAGCCCAGCCCTTCCATGAAGTCATCCTGCCAGCGTTCCATAAAAGTTGGTTCGGGCAGCACCAAATCCGCATACTGCGCCGATTCATCCATAAAAGTGGCAAACGAGACAATAAAGGGAATTTGTTCAAACGCCTGGATAAACTTGGCCCCGGACGGCGTTTCGTAGACCGGATTGGCATCATAGAGGAACAAAGCCTCCAGCGGATAACCGTCTGTCACCCGTTCCGCTACGGCTTGATACGCCGTATATGCCACCGGGAAAACCGTACCGGCCCCATCTACCCGTTCCGCCTCGCGCCCAGCCTCGGCAACAGTATCAGTCGGTAGTTCCGGCCACGGTTCGCAGCCAAAATAACGCTGCGTCAAAATGCCGCCGGGTGTTTCCACACTCCCCAGCAGGGCATTCAAACAACGCACGGACATCGCCGTATAAACGCCGTTAAAACTGCCGTTTAGCAGGCCGCCTTTTCCGGCTACCAGGGCCACCGCCGGGCGATTACCGGCAAATTCTCCGGCAATACGGGAAATCGTTGTGGCCGATACCCCGGTGATTTGTTCCACACGGCGCGGATCGTAGTTTTCCAGGACAAAATTCTTAAACCCTTTGTGATCTTTGCCGTCCGCTTTGAAATCCTCAAAACCAAAGCTGTAATTTTGCACAAAATCAGAATCGAACTGGCCGGTCTTGATGATGACGTTGGCAATGCCCAGGGCCAGGGCGGCATCCGTACCCGGCTTGATGGGAATCCACTCGTCGGCCTTAGCGCCGGTGACGCCCTGGCGGGGATCAACCACGACAAATTTTCCCCGGTTAGCCCGCCCCCGGCGCATGTAGCTGTAACCGGAAATCATACGCTGCGGATTACGGCCGGCTTCCAGGAAACTGTCGCCAAAGCTGAGGACGTAGTTGCTGTTTTCTAAATCGTAAGCGGGCATGTCGTAGATGCCCTGGGTAAGCAGGCTGCCTAATTTAGCCGCCTCAATGTTCAGGCTGTCATGGGAAATGGCGTTGGGCGACCCGACAGCGGCCATGAAACGCTGCAAAAAGCCGCGCATCTGGCCGCGTGTTTCACCGTAAAGCAGAGCCGCCTGTTCCGGATGACCGGCGTCACGCAGTTCATTTAGTTTGTCGGCAACGATTTGAATGGCTTCGTCCCAGGAGATGGTTTCCCACTGACCTGCGCCGCGCTCGCCCGTGCGCCGCAGCGGGCCGGTGAGCCGGTCGGGATTATAAAGCAGTTCGGGTGCGGCCTGGCCTTTGGGGCAAAGCGCCCCCAGGTTGACGGGGTGCATTGGGCTGCCTTCCATTTTGACCAGGTTGCCGTCGGCGACGCGGGCTAACATGCCGCAGCCGGCCGGGCAAAGCAGACAGGCGGTGGGGATGATCGTTTCGTTTTGGGCGGTTTCCAGCCAAACGGCCGTTTTCGGGTCAGCCGCTAGTTTGCTTAACAGTCGTGGGGATGTCCGCATAATGGCGACTGAACCCACAACGGAGGCCGACAATCGTAAGAATTGGCGTCGAGAAAATGTATTGTGGCTCATGGTTAGTTGCCTCCGCAGCGACTGGGGCCGTCAGGGGTTGGTTCGCAGCCCAGTTTGCCGGGTGGGAGAGGATATGTGTTGGGCGGTGGTTCAATCTCGCCTGAGGCGATACCTACCGTATAGGCCACCAATGCCTCAAACTGCTCATCGGTAAGTCGTCCTTCATAAGCTGGCATACCGCTGCGTTCCCGGCCACGCAAAATAGTGGAACTGATTTTGCGTTCTTTCAAATTACTGCCGGTGATGGCCGGGCCAAACAAACCTTCGCCAGCCAGACCGTGACAACTGGCGCAGGCGATGTCATACAATTCCTGACCGTCGGTTTCGCCGGGGGCAATGGGTACGGTGAGATCGGGCATTTCATCGGGACGGCCGTTTGCCGCCCACAACAAACCAGCCATGGTACGTGGCCCACCGCCACCGGGATTTACGTGACAGGTACCACACGCTTCTCCCGTGCGGGCAGCATATTCTGGCAAGGCATGAACCGGCTGTTCCTCAACCATCAAGCCGACTACAAAAATGGTGCCTAGCGCCAACAGTAACAAAGCGACGAATTGGGCTGCATTACCTAATTTTATTTTGCTCATCAGGCACTCCGACTTTGTTTATAAGAGAAAAGGGGCGGGGAAACTCCACCGCCCCTCTTGGTTAGAAAAGGTTGTTAATCTATTCGGATGGCAATGTCTGGGAGTAGGCGAGAATGTTCACGATATCATCTATACTCCAGCCCATTTCGCGTCCTTGAAGCATGTGGGTGTCTGGTTGGCCATTGACAGCTTTGTGCAGGAATTCCCACGGGTTGTCGTTGGCGATAGTACCCACGTACTCCACCTCGTCTTCGTCGCCAAAGTTGATCTCTGTGCCGTCGTCGCCATGACATTCGGCGCATT
>JAJRUC010000146.1 GCA_024278015.1 Chloroflexota bacterium | reverse complement strand
GAGGTGGTAAATCCGCCGCCGGGGCGGGCCAGTTTGGCCGCGAAACTCACACCGGCCACAATGCTCGGCTCTTCTACAACCATCGGCACCAGCGTATCCCGGCCATTAATGGTGAAATTGGTAGCCAGGCCCATCGGCAAATTATACAGGCCGATGACGTTTTCTATCATCGTATCGCCCGCCGCCGCCGAAAGGCCGTTTCGCAACGCGGCTTGTTCGGCCTCGGACAGACCGGCCCAGTCGGCCAGCAGGCTTACCCGCCGGGCCATTGATTTTTTATAAAAGCCGGAAAGTTGTGATGATTTCGCCATAAAACTCTAATCGCCCGGTGCAATAAAAATCCCCAATCGAAATTGGGGACATCAATTTGTCTTGGGGAAAGTATAGCAGATTTGCGCTCTCAAAGACTATCGGTTTTGCGGCGGGAATATTTTTTATGGCAAAAGAGACTCTCAAAAGCTATCAGGCGGTCATTCGGGCAGTTCCGAAATTTGAATCAGCCCAAAATACTGGCCGGCGAGGGGGCGGGGAATCATAGTAGGGGCGCGATGCGTTGTGTCCCTGCCTGATTTTTTTACGCTATCGAGACTCATTGCCTTGCGACCTGTCATTTCATTCAGACGTAATCCAGCAGGATTATATGCACTGCTTTGGGGCCATGAACGCCCAGAGTGAGCGTTTGTTCGATGTCGGCGGTGCGGCTGGGGCCGGAAATCAGCACCAGATTGCTGGTTTCGCGGGCGGCGCCGGGATGCGCCTGGATGAAATGGGCCATGGTGGGGAAAAGGTTGCGCGTGTTCAGCAGGGCGATGTGAACGGGGGGCAGCAGCGAAGCCAGCCGGCCCTGACCGTGTCCACTTTGCAAAACCAGGCTGCCGGTATCGGCCAGACCGGCTTGCGCGCCGGTTAGCCCAATCTTCACTTCCGAAAGTCTCAGCAGGGTATCGCGGCGCGCCTGGGGGTGGTTGGAAATGTCACTGCGTTGCCACCGGTACCCGCGTTGGGCCAACTGCGCGTGCAGCCCGGCCACCGGCATAGCGGCTTGCTCCCAGCTCAAAAAATCGGTGGTCTGCCGGGCCTCAAATATTTGCCCTGCATATTCGATGACGGCTGAAGGCGAATCGGCCAGATACACCTGGCACTTCAACGCCGTTGCTTCTTGCGAAAAGGCAGCCACCAGGTCTGCCGCTTCAAACGGGGGCAGGGGGGGTAAAAGGGGCCGCCGGGCGCGGGCATCGGGCAGGGGGATGCGGGCTGTTTGCCGCCGAATTTCGGCCAAAAAGTCAGTGCGTTTCATCGGGTACGCTCCTGTTGGCGGTCTTGCCATTGCCGGTGGAATGATTTTTGAGCTATGGCCGGAAAACGGCGGTATGTCGTCCAGCCGTTTAAGGGTGGGGGCATGGCGGCCAGCCAACCCTTTCGACTGAGCAGTTGCGTCAGCCGGCCCCCTGCTTTTAAACTGAAGCGATACAGGGCCGGGCGCTTGACTATCGCCTGATAAAGGCGCATACCAGTCCTGTAGGCAAGGGACGCGCCCCCGGATTGAACATCGGCGCGCCGCAGGGTCAACAGCAGGCGCGGCAGGTCTGTTTTTACCGGGCAAACATCCTTGCAGGCTCCGCACAGGCTGCCGGCGTGCGGCAGGGCGTTGTGGCCGGCCAGCCCGTACAAAACGGGCGTCAGCACCGACCCCATCGGGCCGGGGTACACGCTGCCGTAGGCGTGCCCGCCGATTTTTTGGTAGACCGGGCAGTGGTTCAGGCAGGCCCCGCAGCGAATGCAGTACAAAATTTCGGCCTGCTCAGAGGCCAGGGCCGCGCTGCGCCCGTTATCAAGCAAAATAACGTGCAGTTCGTCCGGGCCGTCCGGCTCGTTGGGGCGGCGCGGGCCGGTGATGATGTTGCTGTACACGGTCAGTTTTTGGCCGGTAGCGCTGCGGCCCAGCACTTGCAGCATCACGCTCAGGTCATCCAGGGTGGGGACAACTTTTTCCAGGCCCATTACGGCCACGTGCAGGCGGGGCGCGGTGGTGGTGAAGCGGCCGTTGCCTTCGTTGGTCACCAGGCAAATCGAGCCGGATTCGGCCACCCCGAAATTTACCCCGCTGATGCCCATATCGGCGTTGAGGAAAATGTGCCGCAGGTGACGGCGGGCAATGTCGTTCAGGGCAAAGGGGTCGTCGGTGTAGGGCGCGGCCAGCTTCTGCTGAAAAACGCGGCCCACTTCCTGCCGGGTTTTGTGCATAACCGGGGCCACAATGTGCGAAGGATGCTCTTGCGCCAACTGGATGATGAACTCGCCCAGGTCGCTTTCCACCACTTCCAGCCCGGCCTGGGCCAGGGCGGCGTTCAGCTCAATTTCTTCTGTGACCATCGATTTGGCTTTGACGATGCGCCGCACATCTTTGTCGCGGGCCAGGCCGGTGATGTAGCCGATGGCTTCGGCGGCATCTTTGGCCCAAAAAACGTGGCCGCCCGCCGCTTCTACATTGTCGGCAAACTCGGCCAGATAGCCCTCCAGCCGATTCAGGGTGTGGGCGCGAATGTGACGGGCGCGGGTGCGGGCGGCTTCAAATTGGGGGAAGGCTGCCACCGCGTT
>JAJRUC010000145.1 GCA_024278015.1 Chloroflexota bacterium | reverse complement strand
AGCCTCATCGGCGGCCAAAATGCCGCGCCCTACACTGATTGCGGCGGCGAGTGCAACCTGGTCAGCGGCAACGACCAGGCGGGCGTCAGGCTTGATGGCCCCGGTGTAATGAGCAACACCATCACCGGCAACTTCATCGGCCTCAGCGCCGATAGCTCGGTGGCGGTCAGCAATATGGGCGCCGGCATTGACCTGAATAACGGGGCCGCCGGCAATTTCATCGGCGCGGCCAATCCGGCGGAGCGCAACCTTATCAGCGGCAATATGGAAGCCGGTATCAAAATAGAAAACGGCAGCAACAACAACGTGGTCAGCGGCAACTGGATTGGGGCCGATTACCGCAATCCGCGCCAGGTCTTTCCGGTTGACGGGGCCATTGCCAACGGCTTCCCCTTCGATTGCAGCATGTACGTGGCCACTATCGACAGCGGCATCCACAAAAGCAATGATTGCGGCAATACGTGGGCGCAAGCAAACACCGGCCTGACCGAAACGCGCATGAAGCACGTGGTCATTCCGCCGGACGCATCGGACAGCAACACTGCCTTTGCTCTGGCCGAAAACGGCGACCTGTTCAAAACCATCGACGGCGGCGGCACGTGGACGCTCCACAGCGCCCAACCGGAGCAATTCGACCGCCGTAACCTGAGCCTGTCGGCTAATTTTGGCAGCGACCAAACCATGTACGCCGCCGCTGCAGACTGGGCATGGGACGAAATGGGTGGTACGGGAGTCTTCAAATCCATCGATAGCGGCGTCACGTGGACGCGCATGGTGACGGGCATGGTTGAGACCAACATCATCAAGGTGATGGCTTCGCCCGACCCCCTTGCGCCGAATGTGGTGTTCGCCCTGTCGGGCAACCGCAACCTGACCCGTTCCGATGACGGCGGCCTGACCTGGGGGCCGGTGACCAGTCCAGGCCCAAATGTGACCGATTTTGCCATATCGCCCAATTACAGCAACGACCAGACTATTTTCGCCACGGCAGAACAGCCGGGCATGGTCTATTCCTCCACCAACGGCGGGCTGTCGTGGAGCGGCGCGGCCAGCCTGCGCAGCGACCCGCGCTTCATCGCCATCTCACCCGAATTCAGCTTCGACCGGACGGTGTGCCACGGCGGCGGCTGGAACGACCAGATTTATTGCTCCTTCAATGCAGGCGCAACCTGGACCCAAACAAATACCTATTTGCCCGGCGGTCTGAATGAAGACAGCCAGGCGATTTTCTTCTCTTCCAGCCCCGGCAACTACCCGGAAATGTTCATGCTCAGCGAAGCCGGCATTTCCTATTCCAGCGACGGCGGTTCTACGTGGCAGTTAAAGCGCGGCCTGCGCGATTTGGGTAATCTTATCGGGGTTGAAATTGGCAACGGGGCCACCGGCAACCTCATCGGCCCCGGCAACCTCATTGCCAATAATCATACCGGCATCTCTCTCTGGGACAATACCACGGCCAACAATACCATCACCGGCAACCTCATCGGCACCGATGAAACCGGCGCAACGGCCTTCCCCAACAGCGGCGACGGCATTAATATCGACAGGGGACACGATAATCTGATTATAAACAACGTGGTCAGCGGCGCGGCGCTCGGCGAAGGTATCCGCCTGGCCGGCGGCGCCATGACCAACACCGTCAGCGGCAATTATGTCGGCACTGACGCCACCGGGGCGTATGCCATCGGCAACGAATACGGCGGCGTGGTGTTGCACAATACCGGAACGCAGTTCAACACCATCGGCCCGAACAACCTGATTAGCGGCAACCACGGCAAAGGCGTTGGTTTGTGGGATAATGCCGCTTTCAACACCATCGCCGGCAACCTCATCGGCACCGATATTAACGGCACCTACGCCATCTCCAACGCGGGCAGCGGCATCGAGATTGACGGCGGCGCCCACGATATTTTCATCGGCGGGGGGGGGCAACTGCCCACAGGCGGCTGTAGCTGGCCCTGCAACCTCATCAGCGGCAACGCCGACTACGGCGTAAAAATTAACGGCGGCAGCCACAACATTACTGTGCAGGGCAATTACATCGGCTCGGACCAAAGCGGCTTTCTGCCCCTGGGCAACCACCGTATTGGGGTGGAACCACGGGACGGCGCTTACCAAAACACCATCGAATACAACCTGCTCAGCGGCAATTGCTGGATGGGCGCGGGGGTGTGGGAACCCGGCTCAAACGACAACATCTTCCGCTACAACACCATCGGCGCCGCCGCCGACGGCATCAGCCCCCTGCCCAACGCCTCGCACGGCGTTTCGATTGGCAACGGCGCCCAGCGCACCATCGTCGGGCCGGGCAACGTCATCGCCTATAACGGCGGCAACGGCGTTTACCTGACTGAATGGCCGGCCGGCAGCACGTACAGCAACACCATCACCCAAAACAGCATCTTCAATAATGCCGAAGCGGGGATTTATCTGGACGGCGACGCCAACCACGCCCTGGCCGCGCCGGTGCTGACCAACACCGGCCCGAATTTTGTGGAGGGCATGAGCTTCCCCGGGGCCACGGTAGAAATCTTCTCCGATGCGCTGGAAGAGGGCCGCTACTATCAGGGCGCAGTCATCGCCGGGGCAACGGGCGCGTTCAGCTACACCCAGGCCCGACCCTTTACCGGAACCAACGTCAGCGCCACCGCCACCGACCCCGCCGGCAACACCTCCGCCTTCGGCAGCACGGCCACGCCCACGCTGGTCATTGCCGCCGCCCTGCCCGCCCTGACCGAACCGGGAATCTTCGGCCAACTGGCTCTGGAACAACGGAACGCGCTGCAAATTGCCGTCGATGAAATAAACGCCGGCGGCGGCTTGCTGGGTATGCAGGTGCAACTGGTCATCAGCGATACGCCCCCCGTGCCGGCCCAGGGCGTGGCGGCCATCGACGCCTTCGCCACCCAACTCGGCGCGGCGGCGGTAATTGGCTACCCCAGCAGCAACGTAGCCATCGGCCAAACAGAGCGGGCGCATCTTTACGGCCTGCCGCTGATGCTGACCACCTCCTCCAACGACGACCTGACCGGCAACCAATACGCCGAAGTCTTCCGAACAGGCTACGCCAACAGTATGTGGCCCCGGATGGTGGTCAATTATTTAATCGACGCCGGCTTTTATTACAGAGTCGCGCTGGTGGGTGACGACGGCGGCTCCAGCCAATTTTATCTGAACGGCCTGCTGCCCGAACTGACCTCCAACGAAATCAACTCGCAGGTCTTCACCACCACGGCGGCCACCACCAATTTCAGCAGTATGATTGCCAACATTCGGGCTATGACTCCCGCCCCGCAAATGGTCATCGTCACCCTCTCTGACCATCCGCTGGAATTTATAGAACAGGCCGCCCAGGCCGGGCTGATGCCTTCGGCTCAAACGGGCTGTCTGGATATAACCGGCGTCTCTGCCGACCCCGCCGCCTTCTGGGCCACCGCCCCCCACGGCAATTACTGCCTCTTCACCATCGGAAACATCTTGCCCCGCCATTACAACAACGTCACCTGGAGCTTCGTCGATGAGTTCCAGGCCCGCACCGGCGAAACGCCCACGTGGTTTGCCTTCAGCGCCTACGATGCCATGATGACCCTGGCCGACGGTATCTCGCGGGCCGGTTCCACCGCCTCCGCCGACATCATCGACAGTCTGGAAAACGCCAACCTGCTGGGCACGCAGGGCCAAATCAGCTTCCCCTTCGGCAGCAGCAATCCTGTTCCCGCATGGCGGCCACCGTATTTGTGGCATCAATGGACAACCCCCTATTTAGCCATCGGGCAATATTTTGAACCGAATCAACCCCTCGACGAGGTGGCCGTGGTCTATCCGGCCCGCCTGCAAAGCCACGATGTGAATTACGTACCCTACGGCGACGCGCCCTACCGGCCACAACCGCCCACCGTGCGCCTGAATATAGGTCAGGACGAAATCATCCTTGACCCGGCCAAAGCCTACAACCTCGCCTCGGCGGAAGTCATTGAGCAGCTTTTCGCCGGGCTGGTGGACATCGACGACGAAACCGGCGCCATCCTGCCCGATTTGGCCTCAAGCTGGCAAATTTCTGCCGACGGCCTGGTCTACACCTTCACCCTGCGCAGCGACGCCCGCTGGACAGATTTAACCACCATCACCGCCGACACCGTGCGCGGCAGCCTGCTGCGCCTCTTTGAGCTGGACTCGCCCTTCGCCTTTGAGATGTACCCCATCCTCAACGCCCAGGCATACGACGAGGGCGCCATCACCGACCCGGCTCAAGTGGGCATTGAGGCCCTGAACGCCACCACCCTGCGCCTTACTCTGAAGGAACCGGCGACCTACATCCTCAGCCTGCTGGGGTCGTTCTTCGCCAAACCGGTGCCGGTGCAGATGATGGGCACATTCAACTGGGGCAACGCCTGGACGCAACCCGACTTCATTGCAACCAGCGGGGCGTACCGGCTGGTTCAGTGGCAGCCCGATAATTACATTCTGCTGGTGAAAAACCCCACCTATTACGATGCCGCCAACGTGCAAATTGAGCAAGTGGTTATGCTGATGACCGACCAGGACACCGCCTTCACCATGTTCCAGACCGGCGACCTGGACACGGCCATTGTGCCCAGTGGCGTGCCCTCCAACACGGTGCGCGAGGCGGAATTACAGATTTATCCCCGGGCCGGAACCTACTATTACGGCTTCGATACCAGTCTGGCTCCCTTCGATAACGCTCTGGTGCGGCAAGCCTTCTCTGCCGCCACCGACCGGGTAGGCATGATAAACGCCGTGTTGGACGGCATCCCCGGCCCGGCCCTGACCTTCACCCCGCCGGGCGTGTTCGGCCATGTAGACGGCTACGCGGCGGGCGTGGGCCACCCCTTCAACCCGGCCGTCGCCCGGAATTTGCTGTCTGATGCCGGTTATCCGGGCGGGGCGGGCCTGCCGCCCATCACCCTGTGGTTCAACGACAACGCCGGCCATCAGGCCATCGCCGAGTACCTTCAGCAAAACTGGCTCACCACCCTGGGCGTGAGCATCACCCTGAAAAGCCTGGCCTGGCCCGATTACCTGAACCAGCTTGGCGCCGGCACAATGCAAATCTGGCGACTGGGCTGGATTGCCGATTACCCGGATGCCAACAACTTTCTGCGCGACGCCCTGGTCGGGAACCCGGCCCGGTTCGGCAACTGGAGCAACCCCACCTTCGATAGCCTGGTGCAGCAGGCCGGCGGCGAGCCCGACGCAGCCACCCGCCAAAGCCTGTACCAGCAGGCCGAAACCATTCTGGTAGACACCGATGCGGTGATGCTACCCCTGTACTACTACGCCGACGCCATCGCCACCGACCTGCATTTGCAGCGCACCTACCCCGGCACGCGCGTGCCGGATATTGCCGACTGGCGTATTCTGGACGACCGCGAGGCCGCCGTAACCATCCAGTCCGGCCAAACCATGACCGACTCCGTCGCCACAGAAATGGCCGCCAACTGGTACAAAATTGATGTAACCCAGCCCGGCACCGTCATCACGGCCACTATGTCGAATTTAACGCAGGATTACGACCTGTACCTCTTTGCCCCCGACATCGACGAAGAAACCGGCCAAATTCGGGACCTGGGCCAAATCGGCAACATCGGGCAGATTGGCAACATCGGGCAGATTGGCAATATCGGCCAAATCGGCAATATCGGCCAAATCGGCAACATCGGCGATTTAACCGACCTGGGCCAAATCGGCAACATTGGGCAGATTGGCAACATCGGCCAAATCGGCAATATCGGCCAAATCGGCAACATCGGGCAGATTGGCAACATCGGCACCCTGGTGGGCGCATCCAGCAGTCCGCTGACCGGCACAGAACGCATTATCTACCGCACCCATGAAATGTACGGCCCGTACTATCTGGCGGTCATCGGCCAAAGCACCGACGCTGTGGGCCAGCCGTACACCATCTCTGTGCAGTTGGGGCTGGACCAAACCTTCCAGCCAATAACCTACACCGTACCCGTTACTTTTACCGGCCTGACCACCATCACCGACCCCGGCGTTGAAGCGGTCATCCTGTTTCACAGTAACCGCTTTAACCAGCAGTTCGGCACGGGTAATATTGCCGCCTCCAACCTCATTACCAAATTAAACACCCTTGCCCCCGCCGTCAACGGCGCCTTGCTGGATCTGGCGACCTTCCCGGAATTTAACTTTGCCTATCAAGTATGGGACGCCGACCCGAACAACCCGCTGGCGGCCAACTTTGTGGCCATCCACATCAAATCGCTGCTGTACCAATTGCTGCCCCGCTACCCCAACGCGCACTATCTGGTCATCGTCGGCGACGACAACATCATCCCCTACCGTCGCATCATTGATGAGGCGCTTATTGCCAACCAGCGCACTTACGCCGGTCTGGTGTCCTCGGCCATCATTTCCAACAGTTTCCAGAGCCGCTTTATCCTCAGTGATGATTATTACACCGGGCTGCTACCCATTCCGTTCAAGGGCCGGGAGCTGTACCTGCCGCAACTGGCCTCCGGGCGACTGGTTGAAACGCCTGCTGAAATTGTCACCGCCATCGACGCCTTCCTGGCCCGGCCCATCGCCACCCCGCAAAACGCCCTGGTCACCGGCTACGATTTCCTGTACGACCAGGCTATCGTCATCTCCCAAACGCTGCGGGCGCAGGGCATAACCCCGGCCAACATCAACACCGACCTCATTAGCCGGCCCGACGATGCCAAGCTGTGGACCGATGTCGATTTTCGGGCAACCGTCTTTGGCGCCCCCCGCGCCTACGACCTGAACTCGCTGAACGCCCACTTCCAGCACCGGCTGCTGATACCGGCGGAACTTGACCCGACCAAATCGGGCTTTGTGTACGCCACCGAAGTGACCGACACACTGGCTTACACCGGCTCGATATATTTCTCGGTGGGTTGTCACTCCGGTCTGAACGTGCCGGGCGGCAGCGACTGGCCGCAAGCCTTCTCCCGGCAGGGGGCGTCCCTCATCGGCAATACGGGCTACGGCTACGGAGACTCTGACCTGGTGGCCTATTCTGAAATGCTGATGGCTAATTTTGTGCAGGAATTGAATTACTGGGGCGCCGGCCCGCCCACGTTGGGCAACGCCCTGCTGCGGGCCAAGCATCGCTACTACAATACTGTCGCCGCCGAATCGTTCTCCAATTACGATGAAAAAGTGCTGGCGATTTCTACCCTGTACGGCTTGCCCATGCTGCGCATCAACATGCCCGTCACCACCACCGTCCCCCCGGAAGGGAGTATTTTCTTCCCCAGGCAGCGAAACATGGCCGCCAACGGCACCTTTACCACCGCCGTCAGCTTCAGCGACATCACCTACCAGCGGCACACCATCCCCAACGCCGGCGATTATTTCAGCATCGCCGGGCTGACCGGCACCGAGGCGCAAACCAGCACCCACGTGGCCGGGCAAAAACCGGCCCAGCCGCGCTTGTCAACCAACATCCACCAGCCGAACACCATCGCCCACGGAGTGCTGATGACCGGCGGCGCCTTCACCGATACGGCGGACTTCGACCCGTTCATCTCCCGCGTTGTAACCGACGAACTGTATATCAAAACCGAAGCGCCGTTCAACATTCAACGCTGGTATCCGGCCAGTCCGGCCACGGTCAACCGCTTCCTGGCCATCGACGGGCAATCGCGGGAGCAGTTGGTAGTGGTTTCGGGCCAGTTCAAGGCCACAACCGCCGCCACCAGCGCCGCCACGATCGGCACAGAACGGCGTTACACCGATTTGGGTTTTGAGGTGTACCACGCCCCCTTCACCGCCACGGACTTCATTGCGCCCTCTATCTGGAATGTGGTGGCCTACACCAGCACCACATCGTTGAACTTCCAGGTGCAGGTGGAAGACGACAGCAATCAGGTGGACCGGGTGGTGATACTGTACCGTTTCAAAAACGAGACCGGCTGGCACAAAGCTGAACTGAAATACAACGCCGACACCAACCTGGCCACGGCCACCATCTCGCTGACGGGCGGGACAATTGGAACAATTTCCGTCGGCGGGGCGCTCAGTTACTTTGCCCAGGCGGTTGACCCCACCGGCAACGTGGCGTTGGCCCTGAACCACGGCCTGCCCTTCAGCCGGGTAAAACAGATAACAACCAATATTTATCTGCCGTTGATACTCAAATAAGCGGCCCAAAAAACCCGCCGATGCCCGTGACGGGCATCGGCGGGTTTTGGCATTTCAAGTTTCCTCCCCCCTCAAAGAGGGGGAATTAAGGGGGGGGAGAAAGACGACAATACCGAAACTCCGATGAGGGTATTTTGATTGTACACTCAAAAATGTACCACAAAAGGGGCAAGCAGGGTAATGCGCTACGCCCTTCGGCGGGCCTGCCGGCGACGCACGGCGGGTAATCGCAGCAGCAAAAACAGGCCCAGCACCGCGCCGTACAACAGCGGGCGGCGAATATCGGATTTGACCAGCCACACAAAATGAACAATCACCAGCCCGCCCGCCAAATACACCAGCCGGTGCAGCGATTTCCAGCGTTTACCCAGTCGCCGCATCCAGCCTTTGGTAGAGGTGAGCGCCAGCGGCAGCAAAATCAGGAAGGCGGAAAAACCCGCCAGGGCGTAGCGTTTTTCAAAGAGTGCGCCTTTAATTAATTCCCAATCGAACAGATAATCAACGCCCACAAAAACGAGAAAGTGCAGGGCGGCGTAGCCAAAGGCGTACAGGCCCAGAATTTTGCGCAGGGGGATGAGCCATCGCCGGCGGAAGAGGGTGTTCAGGGGCGTAACCGCCAGCGAGGCAATGAGCAGGATTAAGGCGTAGCGGCCCGTGCGCAGGGTTATTTCCCGAACGGGGTTGACGCTCAGTTGATTGGTGTAAAAATGCCATATCGTCAGAGCCAACGGGGTCAGGGCGGCCATATGGGCGGCGGGTACAACCAGTTTTTGAAGCAATTGCTGTTTGGAGACCATTATTTTCGGACGGCCGAGCGTTGCCGGACGCACTTTTGGGCTGTGAACAGGGAGTCTGTCGATTTGCACAGGCTAGAAATTCGCCCGCAGGTCCATGCTGTCGTACAACCGGGCCACCTCTTCCGCATAGCCGTTGAACATCAACGTTTTACGGCGCTTCAACTCGCCGATGCGACGTTCCGAGGCTTGTGACCAGCGCGGATGGTTGACCTCCGGGTTGACGTTGGCGTAAAAGCCGTATTCGTTGGGCGCGGCGGCCATCCACAATGAAACGGGCATTTCTTCCACCAGTTCAATCTTCACAATCGATTTGATGCTTTTGAAGCCATACTTCCACGGAACCACCAGTCGCACCGGGGCGCCGCTTTGCGGCAGCAGGTCTTTGCCGTACAGGCCGGTAGCCAGCAGGGTTAAATTATGCATGGCCTCATCCAGGCGCAGACCCTCCACATAGGGCCACTGATACCAACTGCTGTTTTGACCGGGCAATTCATCCGGGTTGTACAGCGTTTCAAACCGCACGTACTTTGCTTTGGTGGTTGGCTCTACCTCTTTCAGCAGGTCTGCCAGCGGAAAACCGACCCACGGAATAGCCATCGACCACGCTTCGACGCAGCGCAGGCGGTAGACGCGCTCTTGCACGGTAAATTTTCGCCGCAGGTCATCGACGCTGTATACGCCCGGATTGTTGACCAGGCCCCCCACTTCCACTTCCCAGGGCGAAGTGCGGAAATTGGCGGCCAGTTTCGCCACATCTTCCTT
>JAJRUC010000144.1 GCA_024278015.1 Chloroflexota bacterium | reverse complement strand
AGGTGGCCGGGGAGGGGGTAAAAAGCGCGCATCCGGTTGTTTTCAACCTCAACTGGCCTGACCATCACCCGGCGTAATTATTTTACGGATAGACACTTGGTTGACTTCAGTTTATCACGAGTGGCGCCAAAATTCCGCAACACGGTTGCAAACCGGCTACCTTTTTCGTTTAAACGGCCATAATCCGCCCCGTTTGTCTTCAGAATACAGATACCCCGCCTCTTCCATACCGGGCAGCCGCCGGCTGATGGTTGAGCGCTGCACGTTCAGCGCCCGCGACAGATCCGCCTGGGTGATGCCCGGTTTTTGTTGAATGATGTGATTTATCTTGTCAAATTCCCTTGTTTTTTTGCGCCAGAAGGCCATCGTTTCACCTCGCATACTGAATTTTCTTCAGCATACAAGGTGGGTGTTGCAACGAGCGCAACAAAATGATATTTACGGCAACGAACTTGAATATACAAATCCGTCGGTAGCTGGTTTAACAACGATATTCAGCGGCGGGCGTTGAGTATGTCTTGATGTTCCATCTGACACAGACAAGATAACAACTTGCCCCGGCTGTTATGGCGAGCAGAGCAAAGCAACCCCCCGGCCCGGCTACTCTGCGGCCCGACGCCAGGCGGCCAGCCCGGCTTCCAAATCTGCAATGAGGTCATCCACCCCTTCCAGCCCAATCGAAAGGCGGAAGAGGTCATCGTTAATGCCCATTGTTTGCCGTACCGCCGGCTGGTCCTGATACGCGCGGCCCACCGGCAAAATCAGGCTCTCGAAGCCGCCCCAACTGACCGCAATTGAAAACAGCGACAGGCTATCCACAAACGCATGTCGCGCTTTCTCTCCGCCGGGGTGCAGTTTCAGCCCAAACAGGCTGGAATAGCCATGCATTTGCGCCTGGGCCAGATGGTGTTGGGGAAACGACGGCAGGCCGGGGTGCAAAACAGCCCGCACTTCCGGCTTGTCTTCCAGCCGGCGGGCAATCTTCAGGGCCGATTCCTGTTGCCGGGCCAGGCGCAGGGACAGGGTGCGCAGGCCGCGCGTCACCAGATAGGCATCGTCCGGGGCCAGACCGGCCCCCAGCAGCGTAGCCACCGGCCTGATGCGGCGATACATAGCGGCGTTGCAGGCCAGCAAGCCCACCACCACATCAGAATGACCGGCAATGTATTTGGTGCCGGAATGAACCACCACGTCAACGCCCATCGAAAGCGGTTTTTGGTACAGGGGCGTGGCCCACGAATTGTCGATGACCGTGGCAATGTGGCGCTGCCGGGCCAACTTCGTCACCGCCCGAATATCCTGAAGCTGGAAGGTCAGGCTGCCCGGCGATTCCAGATAGATGAGCCGGGTGTTCGGTTTGAGCCGGTCGCTTAAATCGGTTGAGGCCTCAGCGGGGAAGTATTCCACGGTTACGCCCAGCCCGGCCAGCACCGTATCGAAGAACTGGCGGCTGGGGCCGTAGCAGCAGGCCGCCGCCAGCACGTGGTCGCCGGCTTTAACCAGGGCCAGCAAGGCCGCAGAGATAGCCCCCATCCCGGAAGAAAAGGCGATGGCGTGGTCGGCTCCTTCCAGAAAGGCAATCTTCGCTTCCAGCGCGTCTCTGGTGGGGTTGCGGGTGCGAGAGTAGACGGGCGCATCCAGGTCGCCCGCTCTGGCGGCCAGAAAATCGGCATAAGTTTCAAAGCCGAACAGGGAAGCCCGGTAAACGGGGGTGTTGATGGCCCCGTAATGGCGGGCGCGGTTATCGGCCAGGTGTTGCAAGTGAGTATCCGGAGTGGTCATAAGATTTTCCTTTTGATGATTCAGGTTGATTTTGCCGGTTTTTGCTTAAATTCCACCGATAAAATTCGCCCGGTGGCGGCAGTTACGCGGGCGCGATGGTCGGTGCGCCGGCCGCACACCCAGCAAATATCGCCTCGCTCTGAAACAAGCAGCGGGACGTGCGGGCGTTGCGGCGCGGGAATTTTCCGGTTGATGAAGAAATCTTTCAAACGCTGTTTGTGGCCTTGCAAGCCAAAGGGGAAGAACACGTCGCCGGGCCGCCGGGGGCGCAGGGTGGGGGCGCGGCCTACCACGGCGGCGTCAAAATAGGCCAGCCAGGGATGCGGGCAACGCAACTCGGCGGGCGAAAGGCTGTCCGGCAGGTGCAAATTGGTGTGAACGTACCATCGACTGCCGGGGATGAGGGTAATGCCCGGAATTTTTAGCCGCACCGCCGCAGCGTCCGGCAGGCGGGGACGGTTGGGCGGGGGCGGGGTGTAGCCTGCGCGGGCCACAATAATTGTTTTGTACGAAAGTTGAAGATGAAGGCCGTGGGGCAAATCAACCTTTTTGCCGGTGGTTCCGGTTTTTATCAGGGCCAGCGCTTGCTGAATGTGGGCAAAATCAAGGCCGAAGGATGTGCCCGCCTGCGCGGCAACGGCCCGGCGCAACAGTTTGCGCTGCATAGCCACGGGCAGTACCTGCCAGTCGTGCCGGTCGAAGATGGTGGCCTGCGGCGTTTGGCTTTTGAGGACAAATTTCCAGGCCCGGTCAGCCTCTTTTTGCAGAACGTCGTGGTCGGCGGCCATTAATCGGGCCGTATTTTGCAGCGTCCGCACAATATCAGGGTTGACCGTTTGCAGCAGTGGCAGTATTTCTCGCCGAATTTTGTTTCTGAGAAAGCCGGGGTCGGCGTTGGAGGCATCTTGACGCGACGTAAGGTTGTGCGCCCGGCACCAGGCCTCAATTTCGGCTTTGGGTACGGCCAGCAAGGGTCGAATGAGCAGCGGGGCGGCTGCTTTGGGAGCGATGTGCCGGGGGCGATAATCGGGCAGGGGGGTGGCGGGCCGCATACCGCGCAGGCCGGTTACGCCGCTGCCGCGCAAAAAGCGCATCAGCACCGTTTCGGCCTGGTCGTTGGCGTGGTGGCCCACGGCAATTTTGGCGGCCTTCACCAGATGCGCCACTTCGGCCAGAAAGGCGTAGCGGGCGTGGCGGGCCGCTTCTTCCAGGCCAAGTTTGTTTTCGGCGGCCAGGCGGGCCACATCCCGCTGCCCGATGGTGGCGCTTAAGCCCCACGATTGGGCCAGTGCGGCCACAAAATCGGCATCTGCATCGGCGGCCGGGCCGCGCAGGCCGTGGTTAAGATGGGCAACGTGCAGGTGAATCGGAAGCGTGGCCCCCCATTCGCGTAGCAAATGAAGCAGGCACACCGAATCGGCCCCGCCGGAAACGCCCACCACCACCGTATCGCCCGGTTCAATGAGCCGGTGTTCGCGGCAAAAAGCCTGAACTGTTGTTTGCAAATTGGTGAAACCGTTGTGCGTGGTCATTCAGCAAAAGGGGGCGCGGGTTACAGGTATTTTTTCAAACGATTCAACAGGCCGACTTTGCGCCCGTTGGGCAAAATGGTTTGGGAAAGGGTGGCATCCTGAAAATCGGCTTCGTTCAGAGTGGCTTCAGACAAATTTGCATGGGCAAGATTGGCCCGGCTGAAACCGGTTTTGTACAGATGAGCGCGAATAAGCGTGGCCCCGGTTAAATTGGCCCCCGTCAGCGTGGCCCGGTGCAGGTCTGCGCCGGTAAGATGAGCGCCCTCCAGATTGGCGTTGTTCATTTCTGCCATTTCCAGCCTGGCCCGAAAAAGGAAGGCGTGGCTGAGGTTGGCGCCGGTCAGGTCGGCTTCTTTCAGGTTGGCGTCCGGCATGTAGGCTCCTGCCAGATTGCTGCCGGTCAAATCGGCCCCCACCAGCCTTGCTTCCCGAAGCAGGGTTTCCTGTAAATCAGCGCCGGTCAGGAGCGCGCCTTCCAAATCAGCTTTGTTAAGGTTGGCCCGGCGCAAATGTGTTTGGTGAAAATAAGCCTTGTTAAAGACAGCGCCGCTCATTTCCGCGCCGGTCAGGTCGGCTTGTTCCAAATCGGCCCCGCTCAGGTTGGCCCGGTGCAGGTTGGCATTTTGCAGGCAGGCCCCTTCCAGGTTGGCCCGGTACAGGTTGGCTTCGCTTAAATTTGCGCCGGTCAGGTCGGCCTGTT